>JBBSRC010000040.1:0-35021 GCA_038243395.1 Flavobacteriales bacterium
AACAAAAGGATTTGCTGCAACTTGCAAAAAGGTAATCCCCGCTGCCAATATAAAATAGGCCAACATAAAAATACCGAACACACGATACGAAGCGGCTGGATAAAACAATAAACAGCCCACGGCCATGGTTAAAAGCCCTAGGACAATCCCTCGTTTATAGCCAATTTTCGAAAGAATATAACTCGCCGGAACGGACAATAAAAAGTAAGCACCAAAAAATGCAAATTGCACCAAGCCGGCTTGAAAATAGGTTAAATCAAACAACTCACGCAAACGCGGAATTAGAGAATCTACCAAAACCGTAATAAATCCCCACAGAAAAAATAGAACGGTCAATAGAATAAATGCGGAACGATATGATTTTTGGTTGGACATGGTACTAATATTTATTTTTAATTGTCTATTAAAATTAATCTTTTGCTATTAATATGTCTCTATTTGTCTATCGCTCCTCCGGAGCTTTTTGTCTTCTGCCTTAACATATTGTTATTAACTTGTCTCTCTTACGGAGCTGTTTTTTAATTAATTATTATGTGCGATTAAAATGACGCCCCTACGGAGTTAAACAAATGCCTTGAACGATAATCACATTGAGCCAAAAAAATATAATTATTTAAAACTTTCCTTCGTTTCCTTAATGGCTTTTAAATATTCATCCGTTAAAACGGGGCCGTCAAAAAATGTCACTCCTTGTGCACCATTGTCTTTTGCGAAATGAATGGCTTCTTTTAATTCTTCGGCCGATGTGAATGGTGGCAAAAACACGCCGGTATTCAACTTAACCTCTTTTGCTTCCAAATCGTCAACCCCTTGTTTAGTCGCATAGCCGATCCAATCAATTTCTTCGTTATAAAATCCGTGATAAATCATTGGATATACTTCGTCAATATTCCATTTATCCCATCGTTGGCGCACCATATGATCGGCCATTTCTGGATAAGGGAATACTGCTGCGGTTAACTTTTTATTGTTTTTATGAACGATCTCATATGCATCGTTTACCAAATTTCGAATGGCGTTCAATCGGAAGTTTTTCCATTCCATATCGATGGCTGCATTTTCACTTTCCAAAGGATTTTTATGATGGATTTTTTCAAATTCGCTAATGCATACCTCACAATAGCAAAAATCATATTCTGCCATTTCAGTGTCTTGCTTTAAATTGTATTTGGGAAGCAACCCGATAGGTAAGAAAATATCTGGAAAACGGATATAATCCAAATGCACACTTTCAATGCCTTCCACTTTTGCCAAACCTTCTACCAAACTTAAAATATGATTGCGAGATTCCTCTCTAGTGGGACATAACCACTGGTAATAATCGACATACGGACGCGTATCATAACACGATTTTCCGTCTCTACTGACCATATACCACTCTGGGTGTTTTTGTGCAATGGTATCTCCCGGACGATTAACGGCCCACATCCACGCATGTACTTTTAGTCCTTCTTTTTTGGCCAACGACACTAATCGCTCTAGCTCTTTGGTATCCGCCGAAGTATTTATTAATAGCTCATCAATGCCACCATCTTTATATCTCTTAAATTCTGCGGCATAGTCATCATTTGAAATATTCTTTTTGGAAGTAATCCAAGTTCCGAACTTAAAAGCATTATCAATTGAGGTTGCCGGTGTTAACAACGTAGCAGGTATTTTTTCCGTTTTTTGATTACAGCTGGTAACCAAGAAAATAGACATAACAAATAAGAGGTATCTCACAGTCATCGCAGTATGTTTGAGCATTATAAAATTACTTTAAGTTTTCAAAAAGTGTATTCAAGAGTTCCTGGTCTTTATCTAAGCTATATTCCCAAAACATAGCGCCTCCCAAACCCTTTTCTTTGATATAATCTGCTTTTAATTTAATTTCCTTTGGCGTTTCCCATGAAATAAATACGTTATCAGAAGCACTCCAGAGGTAAGAGGCTTTCGCCGATTCGTCATACATTTTTTCGTAATTGCCGGATTTTATTTTCTCAAGAATTTCCCAGTAGGAAATGATATAACCACCTTGATTTGCCGAGGCATATAAAGGCTCATCAATGGGAACCACCTTTTCCCATTGTCTGCCATAAAAAGGGATGCCTAACACCAATTTATCGACCGGGACATCTGCCTTGATATGTCTGTCAATAGATTCAACACCACTGTTTCCACCGTACTTTTCTTTGTCGGAAGGGTATAAATTAGCATGATGTCCCGTTTGAAACATCCAGCCTTGGTAAAAATCATAGCCCATCACATTGATAAAATCAAGATACTCGTGTGCTTTCCCTAAATCGGTGTGATCAATATAAGGTTGATCTGCCCCGGTTGCGATGGTCAGTAAATAGTGAACATCGTCCTTCTCGCCCTGAATATCTAAAGCCTTACGAATTTCCGCTAAAAGCAAAGTGAAATTATCTTTATCAGACGGACGGAAATCATTGTCTTCCGCACGTTGGCCTGGATATTCCCAATCTAAATCAACGCCGTCAAACTCATGCTTTTTTAAAAGTTCCACACAGCTTTCTGCGAATTTCTTGCGCGACTCATCATAGGCGGCCATCGTCGAAAATTGATCTGACCAAACCCAACCACCTACTGAATACAATACTTTTAAATCTGGATTTTTGGCTTTAAGACCGATTAAGGTCGCAATTTTTGCCGCATCGGTTTTCAGTTCGAATGCTGCCTTTCCTTCTACAATATTGGCAAAGGCAAAATTGATATGCGTGAGCTTGCTCGCATCTATTTGCGCAAAATCATAATCTTCGTAGCCGGCGGCATAGCCGATAATTTTTAAGTCTTCCGGAGCAATTGCCGATTTGGAAGCTTCGTTATTTGATGTCTCTGGCTGTATTTGATCCTGTCTCTCTGGCGCATTGTTACAGGCAAAAAACAGAGGTAAAATAAAAATTAATTTGATCAGTTTCATAATTATTTTGTTTTAAGATCGCTAAGTCTTTCCGCCTGCGATAAAGTTTCATTGGAAACGTTAAATCCTAAAAATCTCAGCTTTATTATAACACTCCTTTTATTCTAAAAACAGTGGCTAATGGGTTAGGTCGTTTTGCTGGCACGGTAAGCACTAGCTTCGATTTATCTTGTTTAAACTCAACTTTTTCAGCACTGCCAATCATTTCGATTGAATTTATTTTACCAGGCTTTTGCACCGATTGTAATCCTAGTGATGGTAATTCAATTTTCCCTTCTGAAGGATTCAGCACAATCATATATAAGATATCCCCATGAGTTGTAAAACGCACCTCATCGTTTCCATAATCTGGACTCGCAAGCGTTCTTTCGTTGAAATGCTCATCGCTTTTCTGATTTTTTAAAGCCTCAAGATCTGCCTCTCCAATGCCACTTTCTTCAAGAACTTTGAGATACGAGTTGAGATTATCGCCATAGATTTTCCAAGGTTTACTTGCATAAATGGCTTCACTGTTTAAATGGATCCATGCGCCAACCTCATCCAAAATTAACCTCTGCGTTGTCGGAATAGTACCATCGCCCAAAAGTTCAACATTGAGCAATAAATTTCCATTTTTACTATTGTAATCTGCTAATGTCTCGATGACCGTTTTGGCACTATGACGATAATCCAATCCTCCTTCATCCTCCTTGTAAAACCAGGTGCGCAGTGTGGTTATTCCCTGCCAAGGAAAAGCCAATATCTCAGAAGCACCGCCACGCTCAATGTCTTTGACGGTCGTAGGTTCACTGCTAAATTTGCCGGCTAAAACAGCATCGATTGTTCCATCACTCTGACGTTTCTTATTGAAAAACGTTGTGGATACTTCTTTTCCAAATTCGCCATAAGGAAAATTATAACCATCAAACCAAAGATAATCAAGATCATATTTAGTCACGAGCTCACTATGGCGCAATTTCCACTTTTCCTTAACTGATTCTATGTATTCAGGAGTTCTATCGGCAGGAGGTAAACCGTAAAGATCTGCAGGATTTAAACCTTCCCACCATTTTCCTTTTCCATCTTCGAGAGTCATGTGTCCATCATAAGGAACGTCTTTGTAAGGTCCTGAAGCATCCGCCCCAAAGGCAGGAGTCCACCATCCCAAAAATCGGTCGTCATGGGAACTCACGCCAAAGCGCATGTCGTATTTTTTAGATGACTTTTCAAATTCGCCAATAATGTCACGTTTGGGACCCAAATTAACAGAATTCCAGGGGTGGTAGGTCGAATCGAAATTATCAAAATGGTCATGATGATTTGCTAAGGCAACAAAATATCTAGCACCTATACTTTTGAAGTAGGAGACCAACGCATCGGTGTCAAGTTTTTCCGCTTTCCATTCATTAATGACATCTTTAAATCCGATTTCAGAAGGATGACCGTAGGTTTTATTGTGAAAACTATAGGCGTTTCTTCCCCACTTCTCATTCTGGACATCTTCCATATACATATGTCGCGCATACCATCCGCCTCCTTGCAAAGGCTCGGTCTGTGCACCCCAATGTACCCAAATCCCGAATCTGGCCTCGGTGTACCATTGCGGAAATTCATAATTTTTACTCAGGTCTTTCCAGGACAATTCTTTCTCTTGTGAAAATGAAGGCGCCGTTATAAAGCCCATCAGGACAAAAAATAAGATTGTTTTAGTATGCTGCATGTGTTTTGATTTTAAAGTTAGTTTGTAGAGAATTGACCATCCTCTCGTATGGTCAATACTTTATTGGTAAACGGACTCTTCACTGAAATCGTCCATCCAAAACTATTGTTTTCCAATTTAGGCACAATAGTTTTTCCTTCGATAATTATCGGAGAGGACGATAACGTTTTAATAGAATTTGACCACTTTTTATTGGCTTCAAAATATTCTTTTTGAGCGCGGTATAAACTGAACATTTCCCATTTTATTTTTTCATCCTTTGGAATTTCGAAAGTATCTTTTGCACCAGCTTCCTTGGAAGAAAAATAAACATAGCCCCATTTTTCCGGTTCGTGCATATTGATGACACCTTGTGATGACCAAACCCAGTTGTATTCGGGAAGATAATTGCCTTTGACATCTTTTTTGCGTCCGTAATTGCCATCGGTAATTTGATGATCCCAATTGACCCTTGAAAAATTCACACGCCAAAAATCATCTTTAGGAATATTTTTATGGAAATAGGCAGTCTTAAAGACGCTCCATGGAATTGCCATTTCAACGGTCCACCCTTTGTCGGTATCGTTTGGATTGTTCAAAGTACCATCAATAGAAATAGCCGATTTCATGCCGGTAGCCGTCCAATCGTTTAAAACGACATTGTTTTCACGGTAAGGTTTTGAAACGAACAAATCCCAAATCGTGTTGAGAGCATTGACTTCAATTTCGTAATAATTTTGAGTATCGCCGTTGGGATCCACAAATACTTCAAAGTCGTTGTTATGAAAAATAATCGCATCACGTTCTGTGATATCTCCCCAAACATGTGGTTCTTCCATTTTAGCTAAAATGTAGAAATAGGTATCGTCCCATAACATTTTAGCCTGTGTTTTGTAGGTTGGTTTTTTGACGCCTTCAATATCAATAAATAGATTTGTCCACTCTACTTTATTCCATGCCGCATCGGCATCTTTACCATCGATTTCTAAACTTTCAGAAGTGTGGTAGGCGATATAACTTTCGGGAGTGATGGTATTTTTTGATTGCGAAAAAGTTGCTATGGTAGAAACTAAGAAAAGCACGGTCAAAAATTTAAATTTTAAAATCATTTTTAACGCTTATTATTATTTAATAAAAAAATGTTTTAGATCTCATATAAATATAGACCTGTCAGATTCAGCTTCGACCAATTAAGTCGCCAAAAAACCTGACAGGTCTGAAGGACTTATAAACTATTATCTTTTGTGAACTGCACTACTTCGCTCAATTTACCGAATGCCATGGCAACTACCGTATCTGCAGCACCATAATAAATGGCCAATTTATCTTCTTCGATATCATGTAAAGCCGCACATGGGAATACCACATTTGGAACATCGCCTGTTGTTTCGTAAAGTTCCGCGGGCCCTAACAAATAAGGTTTGGTTCTATATTTCACTTTATCTGGTTCATGTTCATCTAAAATTGCCGCACCCATCGCATAACGAAATCCGTTGCAGGTATTGATTACGCCGTGATAAATCATCAACCAGCCGTCATCAGTTAAAATCGGAATTGGGCCTGCGCCAATTTTGGTACACTGCCAAGCACTATCCACAAAAGGTGTGGTTTTCATAACACAACGATGCTCGCCCCAATATTTCATATCCGGGCTGTAACTGATGTAAATGTCGCCAAAAGGGGTGTGGCCATTATCACTTGGGCGACTTAACATCGCATATTTTCCGTTTATTTTCTGTGGAAACAAAACACCATTTCTATTAAAGGGCAAGAATGCATTTTCACATTGGAAAAACTCTTTAAAATCGTAGGTATACGCAATACCGATGGTTGGGCCGTGGTACCCATTGCACCAGGTGATCCAATAACGATCTTCAATCCAGACAACCCTTGGATCGTATTTATAATCTGACTCAATCATTTCGGTATTGCCCGCTTGCATCACGATAGGATCGTGATTGATATCCCAATCGATTCCATTTTCACTAAAGCCTGCAAAAATATTCATCTGCACTGCTTTGTTGTCACATCTAAACACGCCCGCAAAGCCACCTTCAAAAGGTACTACGGCACTGTTAAAAATACTGTTCGATGATGGGATATCATACCTGTTGATCACGGGATTTTCTGAATATCTCCAAATTACATCATTGCAACCTTCCGGTTTATCTTGCCAAGGAATTGTACTCATATATTGTTTGTTGTTAAGCCCCCTTAGCCCCCAAAGGGGTATCGGAAACGTTTAAATTATTGTTGATTAAGATCAAACTTATTCTTTGTTCTTTATTCTTTGTTCTTTGTTTGTTATTCGTTATTCTTAATTTGGAATCTTCCTAATCTTATCCAGCCAGGTAAATTTCAGAATAATCGTAGTTACCAAAAATACGCCTAAACAAATAAATGCTTTAGGATAATCGCGGATAATAAAATAAATTGGCAACACAATCATACTCGATTGCCATACAATGCCAATCAAACAGTTGAGCATGTCTGACCAAAAATCCGAATTCTTTTCAATTTTAGAATCTTCTTTCTTTAACTCCTTCAACACAGGTTTCCAAAAGCCCCAGGGATGTACGTTAGAATAAAAGGATTTTAGAACGGCCATATCTGTAGGTTTGCTTAGATAAGTTCCTAAGAAAGAACCTAAAAGTGACACCCCGAATATTATTGGAAATAAGTAGATCGCTGATACTTGTGATAAATCGTAAAGCAAGGTGCCTTCAGTAAAATTACCTTTGTTCTGATATAATAAAAATTGCAACCTGGCAATGATCAATCCAGACAACATGCCCCAGAAATAACCCCAACCATTAAAACGCCACCAAATCCATTTTAGGAAATTGGCCGCCACGTAACCACCAAATAGCGAACTGGTAATCCATAAGGTCAATGAGTTGATGGAATCTGCAAAAAAGCCCATAAACACGCCGAGGGCTACCACCGCAAAAGAGGCGATATGACTGGCTTTAATATAATGTCTATCGGTTGCTTCTGGTTTAAAATACTTTTTGTAAATATCATTGACGATATAAGCAGGACCAGCGTTAACAAATGCCGAAAAGGTAGACATGAACGCTGCTAACAATCCAGCCAACAGCAATCCTTTAATTCCGACAGGAACATGGAAGTTGATCACTTGCGGTAATAAAATTTCTAGGTCAGCACCAGTGAGGTTTGGATCTGCAGCCATTCCGGGAGCCAACACCACTAAAGCGATCACGACGATACCACCAATTAATAAATACCGAGGTATAAATAAAATTAAGTTGGTAAAACCGGCCATATATGCTGCTTCCTTAACCGTTTTTGTTGACAGGATCCGCTGCATGTCAAAGCTCGGCGTTGGACCTGCAATACTGGCGAAAAATCCTTTAAAAATACTCATCCCAATTAATGCACCGAACATTTTATAGCCTTCCGAATCTACTAAGTCATTAAAAGCCTGATAATTTTCACTCCAATGTGTATCCAATTCCCATCCGAAGAACACATTTTTCCATTCTGCTGAAATCACGCTTGTAATTTCTACATCGGTAAAAGCGAAAAATGAATAGGCAGCCACTAAAATCCCAGCAATAACCATAATACCATATTGCAAAACTTCGGTGGCAACTACGGAAAACATCCCGCCTTTTATGGTATAAAGTGTCGTAAGAAATATAATAATTAAGGCGTAAGATTGCTCCGAAGTGAATATGTCAGATGTTCCAATAGTCAGTGTTAAATCCCAAGGTAAAATTACGGTCAGGAATTTCCCCACACCTTCAAAGAAGTAGGCGATAAAACCGATAGCCGCCACTACAGCAAAAAGCGCCACAATTTTGTGAGACGCTCTCCCTGCTTTATCGTCGCCAAAACGCGTTAGAATCCATTCGGATCCTGTCATAATATTAGATCGCCTAATCCAGACCGCCAGGAACATCATGATGAAAATTTGGTTCCAGATGGGCCAAAGCCACATCAGCATAAAACTTTTTGCACCATAAAGAAAAAGCCAACCCACCATAAGGGCGGTTCCCGAAATGTCAAACATCCCAGAGCCATTGCTCAATCCTAAATAGTACCATTTGATGGTTTTACCTCCTAAAAAGTAAGAATCCAATCCTTTGGAAGCCCTTTTGGAAATCCAAATCCCTACACCTAATGTTAAAACAATGTAGATTGCTATAATTGAAATATCAATAATCTCCATCTACAATTAGTTGTTGGTTGTTGGTTGTGCGCTGTTAGTTGTTCCCCAATTTTTATTAGGTTGATTGCCCATCACAAAATGTAAGGTGCCTCCTTTTAAAATATCTTCGTGCGATATGGCCGTTTTGTTAAATTCCTTTCCATTTAGAGTTGCCGATTGGATATAAAAGTTTTTATCAGAAACATTTTCGGCTTCAATGACAAAGGCTTTACCATTTGGAATATTCATTGTTGATTTTTCAAAAATCGGTGTGCCGATTTCATAGTCGCCAGATGCTGGATTCATTGGATACAAGCCCACTGAACTCAACACATACCACGCGCTCATTTGTCCGCAATCTTCATTACCACTCAATCCATTTGGAGTCGTATTGTATTGAGTATCCATAATCTGACGAGCCCAATATTGCGTACGCCAAGGTTGATTGGCATGGTTAAACATGTAAGCGATATGATGGCTAGGTTCATTTCCATGTGCATATTGACCAATAAGTCCTGTAATATCTGCAGAAATATTATCGCCGGTAATTTCAGAGCTCTCGGTAAATAATTGTTCTAAACGGCTGGCAAATAGTTCATCACTACCGTGAAGACTGATAAAATCCTCTACATCTTGTGGCACAAACCAACTGTGTTGCCAAGCGTTTCCTTCGGTATAATCGGTCTGCTCTCTGTGGTTGGAATGTTTTGGATCGAAAGGTTCATTCCATGATTTGCCATCTACCGATTTTCCACGCATAAAGCCGGACTCTTTGTCGAATAAGTATTGGTAAGCTTTTGATCGGTTTAAAAAGAATTGATAATCTTCTTCTTTACCTAAAGCTTTTGCCATTTCGGCCACACACCAATCGTCATAAGCGTATTCCAAGGTTATCGTAACGGATTCATCAATTAAATTGTAAGGAATATATCCGTATTTTTTATAATGCTTCAAGCCGCGCTCATCTTGCATCATCGTGGTTTTCATGGCTTCAAAAGCTTTTTCAGCGTCAAATCCGCGAATGCCTTTTTTGTAGGCTTCAACGATTACAGGAATGGAATGGTAACCGGTCATCGTATTGGTTTCATTGCCATATAAAGTCCAGACAGGTAATATATCTCTAACTTCATAATAGGCTAACATGGAATTAACCATATCAGAAACGCGATCGGGAGCTATAATTGTTAATAGCGGATGCTCTGCTCTAAATGTGTCCCATAATGATAGTGTAGAATACGCGGTATAATCTTTGGCAGTAACGATGCTGTCATTCTCCATTCTGAACTGGCCGTTTTTATCACTAAAAGTAACTGGTGCTAATTGGGCGTGGTACATCGCCGTATAGAAAACAGTTTTTAAGGAGTCCGTAGGTGTTTCCACATCAAAAGATGATAGGGCGGTGTTCCATAAGTCTTCGGCATCGCGTTTTGTAGCATCAAAATCAAAACCACCAGTTCCCAGATTGTCCTTGGCGTTTTCAATACTTACCGATGAGAGCGCAACTTTTGCAAATAATTCACTGCTGGGTTCATTCGGATCAAAAAACAACTGAATCGAAGATTTAATGCCGTCATGTTCGCCTTCTTTAAAAACATTTCCATCCACATACAAATCATAATCAGCTATTGGTTTTGAAAATTTGGCCACAAAAAAGACTTTTTGATTGTGCGCCCAACCGGTACTATGACGGTAGCCACTTATTGTGTATCGATCCTCAACTTTCAATGATGATGCCACCGCTTTATCCCAATTGATCGCAAACCCTAAATTGACAATTATCGATTGGTCATCGCCTTCCTCAAAAGTATATTTATGGTAAGCGGTTCTTTTGGCCGTGGTCAACTCAACATTAACGTTCGAATCTTCCAAAAACACCTGATAATACCCTGGCGATGCTTTTTCATTATCATGATTGTATTTCGATTTGTACGGAAGACTGTCACGCGATGTCGGATTTAAGGTTAAATCATGAGTTTTGTTGGTTGGCATAAAAAGAATATCGGCCAAATCGCCAATGCCCGTACCGCTCAAATTTAAATGGCTAAAACCAATCACAATGCTGTCAGAATAATGATAACCTGAACACCAATCCCATTCGCTGATACCGTTAACAGGACTCACTTGCAACATTCCGAAAGGCACGGTAGCACCTGGATAAGTATGGCCATGTCCACCAGTTCCAATAAATGGATCAACGTAGCTTATTAATTCTACTTTTTTGCCATTTTGGGTTTCGGGTTTTTTATTACAGCTTACTAAAAATGTAGCACATAGAACAATTAAGTAAATTTGTTTCATAAGGGTAATTTTATCCATCTTTGTTAATAATGCTCTAAAAAAAGAGTCCTATTCTTGAACTTAAATTCTGATTTTTATAAAGTTATTAACCTCAACTATTTCAGAAAATCGGAACATATTCTTAAGAGGTTGGTGTAATCTCAGTATTTTCTCAAAAAACAAAATAACGAGATGAGTTCACAGCCTAAATTTTCATAAATTTAACCGCATTTGAAATAATTTTAGACGGATGACACGTTAACTCTCCTGAACATCACAAAAAAATTCCTTTAATGAACTTTAAATCCAATAGACTCTATAGAATATCCTTTTGGCATCATATAATTTTCTGGTGTGTCTATTTTTTATTCAACACATTTCGTTGGGGAATTTACTTTAATGATTATGTCTATTCCCTAAAAACAAACTTCCTAGGCTTCCCAATTCATATTGCATTGTGTTATTTCAACATCTATTTTCTGATGCCCAAATTTTTGTTTAAAAAGAAATATATCCAATATGTTATTCTCATCCTATCTGCCATATTCTTAATGGTGCTTGCCAAATTTAATCTCACTTATTTTTTAATAAATAAGGATGTTTGGCCAGAAGGTCCTGAAATCATTAATGCGCTGACTCTTAATTATACGGTGGACATGATGATTGGCGAGCTTTATGTCATCACTTTTGTGACCGCAATTAAAGTCACTTTAGATTTTTTGAAGGAACAGAAACGGGTTGCGGATCTTGAAAAAAACAAATTAGAAACAGAATTGTTGTTCTTGAAAACACAGATATCCCCTCACTTTTTTTTCAATACCCTTAATAACATTCACTCCTTAGCTCTGGAAAAATCAAGCAAAACACCAAAAATCATTTTAAGACTTTCAGAATTAATGCGCTATTTGCTTTATGAGACGAAATATGAGCAACAATCCTTAGAAAATGAGATCCTCTGCATTCAGAATTACTTGGATTTGGAAAAAATTCGGCATGATGGTTTACTAAAGATCAACATCTCTATTTCGGGCGATATTCAAGAAAAAAAGATTCCTCCAATCATCTTGCTTACATTTGTTGAGAATGCGTTTAAACATGGGGTTAACAAAAATATTGGCATCGTTAAAGTGGACATCGATTTCACAATTGAAGAAGAATTTCTGTATTTTACCATCACCAATCCATTGCCTGCAATTACAGAATTTAAGAATGAGATGGACCACTCCAGCGGAATTGGTTTAGAAAATGTCAAAAAAAGATTAAATTTAGGGTATGATCCGAAAGATTATAAATTAACTATTACTAGTGATTCTGAAACTTTTACGGTACACCTTAAGATAAAAGTAGCCTAAATATAACTTGAGGTTTTATCATTAAAATCTATTATTAAGATAAAAGCATGAAAATAAAATGTTTAATTATTGATGATGAGCCATTGGCTGTTAATGTAATTAAAAATTATTTACAGCAAATTGAAGATATCGAATTGATCACGACCTTCAATAACGCCATTGACGGATTGAATTTTTTAAAAAACAATGCGGTCGATGTCATATTTCTTGATATTAACATGCCTGTTTTGGACGGAATCAATTTTATAAAAAGCTTACAAAAGCCGCCATTAATAATCATTACGAGTGCCTATACGGAATATGCAGTTCAAACTTATGAACTTGATGTTCTTGATTATTTGGTTAAGCCAATTGAATTTCCGCGATTCATGAACGCCCTGAACAAGGTCTATAGGCGATTAAACATTAAACAGCCTTCCACGGAACCATTAAATACACGTCCTTTTCTTTTCCTTAAAATTGACAAGAAAAAAATGAAAAAGGTGTTCTTGGATGAAATATTAGTGGTTGAAAGCCTGAAAGATTATCTGAAAATAAATACCACCAATGGCCGGTTTATGATCCACAGTACCCTTTCTGATTTTACTGAATTACTACCCGCCACAGATTTTATCCGGATTCATAGATCGTACACTATTTCGATCAATAAGATTGATGCCGTTGAAGGCAACAGCATCGAAATTGATGGCATGCGCTATGTTATCGGCAGATCTTATATAGATGAAGTGAAGGACAAGATTTTGAATTCTTCGATTTAGGTTAAAAAAGAAAATAGACCGCTTTGCTTTTAGAGTATAGACTATAGACTTGAATCGTCAAGTAAAGATTAGCTATTCGTAATTCATAATTTTGTTCCTACCTATTATAATTTTAATTAAGCCTTCGGATTAATAATACTTTTCTTTTTTCCAGTTTCGAAATAAGCTTAAATAATGAATAATCTCCTGCAATAGTTCGGATTGTGTACGTTTAGCTGCGCAAGTGTTAACGAGAGATCCCGCTAAATAGCGGGAGTATCCCGATAGCTATCGGGACAGCAAATCCCAATGCGCTTCGCTTTTGGGTTTTGGGATTTTTGATTTGATAGTTTTAACGTTGAGATCCCGCCAAAAGGCGGGATTAGTTCAACCAACAAAACCCAATGCGCTTCGCTTTTGGGTTTTGGGTTTCACTAAAAAAAAGGGAGAACTAATTAAAGTTCTCCCTTTCGACTGTAGAAAAATATGAAATATCTATCTTTTAATTCTGTTGTGCCCACCACAATGGGGTAAACACGTTATCAGGACCACCTAATTTTTCAACCGCTTGTGCATATCCTCCTGGGATGTTGCTTGGGAAATTAGAAGGGTATTTTAATCTTTGTGCATAAAACTTTGGACTATTAGTCATATAATTACCTTGTGTTATAGCAGGTAAATTATTCAAAGGATTTTCAATTACTGGGTTTTCAAAGAAAGGTAATCCTAATCTTCTATGGTCGCTCCAAGTTTCCAATGGCAACCATGGTGTTTGAGCAATAAACTTTTGAGTAATAATTTTAGTCAAAAGATCATTTTTCACATTCCCATTTTTGTAAACCGTATTTTCAGGATACTTGTAAGACATTGTTCCGGCCGCACCTGTGTAACCATCTTTGTAAGTCATAGTCACTGTTGAAGCTGGTTCAGCGATATGTCCCCAGCTTACAGAAGTTCCTACTCTATTATAGTCTTCAGAAGTTAAATATTCACTTAATTCTCCTGAAACACCGTTATAAGTAAAACTATCCGCGATACCTTGCTCGTAAGCAACTTTACCAGTCATTGGAACTGTCCAACCTTTTACAGCTGCTTCAGCAACCAAGAAATAAGATTCCCATGAGGCGAAGAATATTCTATCCTTAGAACTATTTCTATACTTATTTGCCATACGAGGCATAGTACCTGGCCAACCATAAACCTTGTTTTTTACACCTTTTGTACCCCAATCACCTCCAGCGTAAGCATTCCAAGTAAACGCTGCATCTATTTCTTTGACAACATTGTCAGTTGCACCTAGTAAATTTCTTTTTGTGATAATAGCATCTTCAGCCCAAGATGGGTAGCTGTTAAATTCCGGATCTTTAAAATCTCCAGGAATTTTAAATAAATCATAGGCTCTTGGATCCATTGTTTGGTGTAAACCATCAAAAAAGAAACCGGCAGAAGGATCATTAGTTTTTGTGGAAAAATGATCCGTCAATTTAAGACCCATATAATTGGCTGGTTTAATATAATCATGCTTATCTGCTGACAACACATCGGCAGAAGGAATACCTCCTAAACCAATCATTAAATTGTTAAGTGAAGCAGATAGTTCCATCATATTCCACTCTCTAGTCATGACACCTGTATAATCACTGTACCCTGGAACTTCTTCAATAGCAAAATTATCATCAGAAGTTTTAATGAATTCACCACTAGCAACCGCACTTTCAAACTCTGATTGAGCTTTGGACGGATCTACTTCGGATAAACGCATTGCTAAACGCATTCTCAAAGAGTTTCCGTACTTTTTCCATTGAGCATAATCATATCCGTATGCTGGATCTAATTTTTTCAATGCATCATCAGGGTTTGTCATTTCTAGATCCAATGCCTCTGTAGCTTCTTTTAATTCCTCAAGCACATAGTAATACACGTCTTTTACAGAACTATACTCAGGGTTTACTCCTTTAAAGCCATCAACTGGAATAGGTCCAAAGTTATCAGACATCTCACTCATGATGTAGGCGCGCCAAATTCTTGCGACTTGTCTAAGATTAGGTGTTTGCTCTCTGGCAATACCAGCTTCAATTTGGTCGTCAGCAATCTTGATTCCTGCATTAATATTTCTTAACCAAGAAGATATGTATCTGTTGTAATAATCACTTGACCAGTCATCGTTTGCAGTACCTGTAGTCAATCCTCCACTTCTAGTCATGCCTCCTACACGATCCCAATACAGTACAAATGCACGTTCTGCAATGTGGGGATCCATTTGTGCACCACCAATAGAGCTATTGATAAAGTATTCAATTTGGACTTGGTCACCACTTGCGGCGACCGGATCTATATTTATTTCTTCAAACTCAGAGCAGGAAAAGAATGCTAGTAGCATACCCCCAACAAAGCCTGTTTTATTTAATATTTTTCTCATAACTTTTATATTATATTTTGTATCGAAAGATAATTCATTTTTAGAAACTTAAAGACAAGTTCAAGAACACGCTACTAGTTGTAGGAGGTGAAAGGTACTCAAAACCAGTTGCGTTTGTAGACGTTGCGAAAACAGATTCCGCATCAACACCATTTAGGTTGTTTTTCAACATCCATACGTTATTTGCAGAGAGTCCTAGCTTTACGTTTTGTAGGCCTGAATTACCTAACCAAGCAGATGGAATAGTGTAATTAAGGTTTACGTTTCTTAATCTAACGTTGGTAGCATCATAAATATTAGCCTCATTAATTCCTAAGTTTCCAGATCTTAATGTAACAGCTTCCCAATATCTCTGTGGAGAAACACCTACAGTGTTAGCCGTGTACCCGCCGCTGTCATTACTTACAACACCATCAACAACAATATCAGCTCTTTCGCCGTTAACAACAGTTACCGCAGCATTTCCAGATTCCTGAAGTGCATGATTTGTTCCGGAGAAAATTTCTCCTCCAATACGAGCATCAAACATAAATCCGAAAGACACATTTTTATAGGTAAAGTTGTTTGTAAATCCAACCATAGCTTTAGGTTGTTGATTTCCTAATTTAAATTTTTCACCACCATTAGCAGCTGTTGGCAATCCAGTACCATCTAAAATGATTTTTCCAAAATCCGCACTGGTTGCATCTTCTACTCTTGCATACTTAGTACCCCAGATCTCACCGTAACTGCCACCTTCAATTGCCAGCACTGATAAATTGTCAAAACCTCCCAGACGGAACTGAGTAACATCTTCAGCTAAACTTTCAATTGTATTTTTGTTCGTAGAATAGTTAATACCAGCCTCCCAATTTAAACCTTCTTCATTGTTAATGATTTTTGCGTTAATCGATACCTCTACACCTGTGTTCTGTACATCTCCGGCATTAACCATCTTTGATGTATAACCACTTAATGGATCTAGAGGAAGGGCAATCAATTGGTTGGTAGCATTAGATTTGTACCACGCAGCATCGATTCCTAATCGGTTTTGAAAGAAACGTCCTTCAAAACCAACCTCCTTCGATTTAATCAACTCACTTACTAAATCAGGATTAAAAAGAGTGTTGTTTGTTCCTGCAGTAGTATTTCCATTTTCATCATTTCCAATATAATAGCTGTTGCGAAGTTGGTAAGGAGAAAGGTCATTACCAACTGTAGCGTAAGACGCTCTGATTTTCCCAAAAGTCAACCAACTTGGTAAATCACTCCCTGCTTTTGTTAACATTTCTGTAAACACAAATGATGTACTAATTGATGGATAGAAGAAAGATCTGTTTTCTACGCTTAGCGTAGAAGACCAGTCGTTACGTCCTGTGAAATCGACAAATATGAAACCATCATAATTAATCTGGAAGGTTCCGTAAATAGAATTTGTTCTTCTTTCAACTGAGCCTTGACTTATGCTTGGTTTGTTAACACCATTGTTCAATGAAAACAAGTTAGGTACTACAAGGTCTCCAGAGGTTCCACTCATATGATCAGAGCTTCTTCCCATGATATTTCCACCAAGAGTTGCAGAACCACCAAACTTTCCAATAATATCATCTTGACTGGCCATCAATAAGAAACTAAAATTTTTCTCAATAAATGAATCTTTTCCAAAACTATATCTACCTGTATTGTTTCCTGGACTACCAGAATACAATTTAGATTCATTAGTAGTGGTATAAATATCAGCACCTGCTTTTACTTCAGAACTTAACCAATCCGTAATATCATATTTTACAGATCCGTTCAATAAGAAACGATCTCTAGCGTCTGTACTCAATCTGTTTTCTGCAGACCAATATGGGTTTTCAGAGTTTTCACTAATAAACCATCTCATTTTACCAAATTGATCAGTAGTATTTCTAAACTGATCCACATCCAATGAAACTGGCAATCTTGCGATCGTACCAAATGCGTTACTATTATTATAACCGTTTAATGGCCTGTTTCCAGCTTTAGTGTTAATAAACTGAACTTTCACATCCGTCGTCCATCTATTATCTTCACCAAATTTAGTAACCGCTCTAGTAGTCAAATTCAGCCTTTCTAAAGTTGTTCCTGGGATGTTACTATCATCGTTTAAGTAGTTTGCAGAGGTGTACAAAGAAGTACCATCTGTAACTTGCTGTTGGAATGACAAGCTATAATTTTGATTAAAACCTCCATTATAGAAGCTACTAAGATTATCATAAGCTCTTAATGTCTCTTGTTCACCATTCCAATTCGTAACTGTTTGCCCTGTTATTTTAGGACCCCAGCTTAATTTACGTTTAGAATCAAATATACCTTCGGTACCTTGAGCAAATGAGTTTTGAGAATCTGGTTTAATAAACAATCTTTCATAACCTGTAGTTGCAGAAAAAGTAATTCCTAAACCTTTTCTTACCTTACCAGTTTTAGTAGTAATTAAAATAACACCGTTACCAGCACGTGAGCCATACAATGCAGCTGCAGAAGCACCTTTTAAAACTGTCATAGTTTCAATATCATCCGGATTTAAATCACCTAAACCATTACCCATATCTTGAGAAGGGTTAAAGAAATCAGTATTATCAGCACCTGTAAAGTTATCCATAGGAATTCCATCCACAACAATCAATGGCTGGTTATCTCCCGTAAGTGAACTATTACCCCTTAATACAATTTTTGAAGAACTGGCAGGGCCATTACTTCCTTTAATAACTTGAATACCTGAAATTTTACCAGACAATGCATTGGCTACGTTAGTCTCTCTTGTTTCTGTTAAGGCCTCACCTTTAACTTCCTGTACCGCATATCCCAAAGATTTACGTTCTCTTTTAATACCCAAAGCGGTAATTACCACTTCGTCCAATTGACTCACATCTTCTATAAGAGAAACATTAATAACGCTTTTTCCGTTAACTGCAATTTCTTGAGTCGTAAAACCTACATAGGAGAATTGTAAGGTGCTCTCAGTGCTTGAAATATCAATACTGTAATTCCCATCAAAATCTGTCGTGACTCCAGTGGAAGTTCCTTTTACTACCACACTCACTCCCGGAAGTCCTAAGCTGCTTGCAGCATCCACAACAACTCCATTTACTGTTGTCTGAGCTTGCATACCGTAAGTGCATAGAATCCCAAACACAAACAGTAATTTAAGTACTTTTTTTGTCATAATATTATTTAAGTTTTATTTGATTGTATAAAAAAACGCAATAAAGCAAACAAAAGTAAATGTTTTCGACTAATGACGTTTTTAGAAAGGAGTAGGGCAATATACAACCTTATAGTTATCTTTTAATTACTGATTCATAGGGAAGGCGCCCTTCTAGTTAAGATAAAATTAACACTCTTCTTTTGTCCAAATGAATGTCTCTTAAGCTATTTTATGACCTCTAAAAATCCAACTCCCTCGCATTAGAAGATGAATTAAAAATAGCCAAGCATCTCGATAATTTTTAGTGGATTAGATAATTTTCATCCAAAATACATCTTTGTATATTTCCTTTGTAAATCCGTTTAATTTTGAAATTTGAATGAATTTTTTCAGGGTTTTAATGATCGATTTTCACATTGAAAATAAAAAGTGATTTTAGTAATTGAAAAGGCATAACACTTTAATAACACAGCATTTACTATGGATTGCTATTATATCCAAGAAACGTAATCCAGATGTTTTGAGTTACCCTAAATCGGTCTCAACCATATGTTTTAGTTTACCTCCATAAAACTTTATAAAACAGTAAATAATTACCCACTGTGACCAACATGATATGTTATTAATAATTTTATAAAAAATCACCCAGTTTAATACGCTCCCCAATAGAAGTAAATCTAATTTGAAAGTGCTTATTAAAAAGGGTGAAGTTTAAATTAAAAGTTTTGTACTAATCTTGAGTAATGGCTATAGATACGGGTTCTTGACCAAAAGTAGGATGTAATGTCACGATGCCATTTCTGGGAGATTCGGTAGTATTAGCCTCGACGGTTAAAATAACAGTTGCATCGCCAGATCCATATTGTTTTGATATTTCAAACCAGGTATCTGATGTATCAATTTTCCATCCTAAGTTCCCTCCATTTATAACGATCTCAACAGTTCCTCCAGCCACCTCAACATTGGCAGAGGTAGGAGTTGCAGAAAATGCAGATGGGGTTGGATTCACCGCGCCATCGTCTTCTGTGCATGATGCAAATAAACCGATGAAAAGCGCAAGTGAAAATACATATAAAATTTTTTTCATTTTTATCTTAAATTAGTGGGTTAATAGCTTACCAGTTAGGATTTTGTTTCCATAAACCTCCTGTTAAACTGATCATGCGTTCGCTGATAGGCAACAAATAATCACGATTAACATTAAATCCATAACCACCGGGCATTTGAACTTTATAAGGATCAATATACCCCTCAGCATTGATCTGAATATTTGCGCCAACGGATAACATCCCTTTGTAAAAACCATTCGGACCGTTTTCAGCTTCAAGTGTGCTACCGCTATAAAGAGCACCTAAAGGTAGTTTACCACTAATAAGCTCATCCGCAGCAGCCCATCTGCAAATATCATCGAAACGATAGCCTTCTAAAGCGAGTTCTACTCTGCGCTCACGTCTTACCGCTTGAATATATTTATCTAAATTATTAAAAGGATAGTCGATACTTGTATTATATTCTCTATCAAAATCAACTTCAGGCATACCTACTCTATCTCTTAAAGGCAATAATGCAGTTTTTATTTCATTTGAATTGCCAGCACCATCCAACTCAGCCAACGCCTCGGCATACATTAACAAAACCTCCGCATATCTGTATTGAATTGCAGGCGCTTGAGATTTTCCTTCGCCGCTGACAGTTGCTTCATATTTTGTGTCGTACTCATTAAACTTTAACATTGAAAACCCAGTAGTATTTTGATGGTAGGTAGTAACATCCAATGGCGGGAACATATAAACAGTTCCATCAGGCTTCATCTGCGTTCCAGGAATGGAAACAGTTTGTGCTAAGCGCGGATCACGAATTGCCGGACTCAATTCCTTCCCGTAAGTTTTTTGATCATTTGCACGCTGTTGTTGTGAATAAATAGTACCATCAATGGTTAAATAGTCGTTTACCAAGGATTGCGCTATTCCTGTTTGTCCACCACCCTCGTTAATATAACGGGTAACGCTATGGCCAATGTTGTCGGCAGCATCATATTCTTTCCACCACAAAACTTCAGGGTTACTAGATAAATCGAGTGTCACAAATAGATTTTGATAAGGATTTACCCCATTTTTACTTATCGACCAAACGCCTCTGTCCATTATTGCTTTGGAAGCATCCCTCGCTTGTTCAAAATAATCATTGATTTTTGCATCGGTTACTTCTTTGCTGTAAAATTCATCATTTGCTGCTCTGTGATATTTTTGCCACGTACCCTCATATAGCGCAATTTCCGCCTTTAAAGCTCTGGCCACATCACGATGCACACGCATGCTAGCGCTATTACTTTTCTCCTTTAAATTAGAGATAGCAAAATCCAAATCGTTCAACATATTATCCACAACCAATAATCGAGAATCGCGAGGCGCATTGACTTCGTCCATTTCAAGTACTTCATCAACCCATGTTACATCTCCGAAATCTTTAACTAATCCAAAATAATACCAAGCCCTAAAATAATAGGCCTCGCCAATAATATGATCTTTTTCAGCACTGACCTCTTTATTGTTGTCAATATTTTCGATCATGAAGTTTACGTTCCGGATGTAATCATAGTTGCCTAATTTTGGGGCTCCACTTAAAGTCAATAATCCAGCAAGGCGGGTATTAGGCGCCGAATTTACCATATTATCACTTTTTTGATCCCCATAAGCAATTCCGCTCGCGGTAGCCAATCCTCCTGGCTGGGTTCTAATCCCAGATTCGTAGAATTGATTCACATATTTCTCCATTTCTGCAGTAGAACTCAACGCATTAACCGTTGACAGTTCTCCTTCTGGAGCCAACTCCAGTTTAAAACAACTTGTTAGTCCTAAGAAAACCGACAAAACAAGTGTAGTTTTTATGATATGTTTTTTCATTATAAATTATAAATTAAGAATTAAACCAACTGAATATACTTTGTTGAGAGGATAGTTTTTTCCACCTTGAGCGGCTACGAAAGCCAATTCTGGATCGAAAAAGCCGATCATTTTTGTAAGTGTAAACAAATTTTCTCCTGTAACAAATATGGTTGCTTTGCTAAATTTTGCTTTATCCAACCAGGTCTGTGGTAAATTATAGCTGACCGTAAGATTTTTTAGTCGTAAATAAGAAGCATCCTGCAAATAATAATCAGTAGTATTGTTAGTCGTTTTAGCCGTAAATGATCCGTTATTTCCAGCGCCAGATATATAAGGTTTAGCGAAGTAAGCGTTAGGATTATCCTCACTCCAATAATCAAGGTGTTCTTTAAATACGGTTACTTGAGCATAGGATTGCGCACCAGAAAAATAATTGGATCCCGCCGGGTTATAATCTCTTTTTCCGACCCCTTGAAAAAGGAAACTCACGTTGAATGCTTTGTATTCAAAAGCAGTATTTACCGAATACTGATAGCGAGGCGTTGTATTCCCAATAATTTCAGTATCCCCCATATCTCCGACCACGTTGGAACCTCTGTTTATCACGTTGTCGTTATTTAAATCTGTAAATTTAAGGTCGCCTGGCGTAAAATCCCTTCCTGTAAGATAAGAAGTATTCATGGCTTGATTATATTGGTCGGCTTCAGCCTGAGACTGGATAATTCCAGAAACTCTGTACCCCCAGATTTCACCAACACCTCTACCTTTATACCAATTTCCTGATGGATTTGTAAAGGTTGGATTACTATAATCTAAAACTTTAGACTTCGCATCAGAAATCATCGCATTAACGGAGTAAGTAACTTCCTCACCTATTCTACCTTTATAATTAATGGTAAATTCCCAGCCCTTACTCTGCATTACGGCATTGTTGGTATTTGGAGCTGCTGCACCAAACATATCTGCAATATCCTCACTTGGTCCTAGCATATCGATAGTTTTTCTTCTAAAAGTATCAAAACTACCGGTTATTTTGTTTGACAATAAACCATAATCAATACCAAAGTTGGCACTTTCTACTTTTTCCCAAGTCACATTAGATGCGAAGGTTCCGGGAGCATATATGATCATATCTCTTCCATCTTGAAATAACCAATTTCCTTGTATTCCGATGCCCATAGTTTGCGCAAAAGTATAAAGACCAGCCCCACTTTGATTACCCAGAAGACCGTACGAAGTCCTAAGTTTTAATTGGTTCACAGTAGTACTTATGGATTCCATAAAAGGTTCTCTAGAAATATTCCATCCTGCAGAGACCGATGGGAACCAACCCCAACGACTATCTTTGGCAAATCGTGAAGATCCGTCGTAACGACCATTTAACTCCAACAAGTATTTTCCGTCATAGTCATAATTAACACGACCGAAAAAACCTCTTGTCGCCCATGCATTACGTGATTCAGAGGTTTTCTTATCCCCGGTACCCAAATTTATACCTGGGTTCGTTTTACTGATGACATCCAATGCCTGGGAATATAAATATTTGTAATTATTGCTTTCCTCTTGGTAACCCCCTAATAAGACAAAATTATGTTGGTCTTTCAATGAAAAGGTATAATTAGAATAAAGATTTATAGACTGGTACTGATTAGCAGCCATTGAGCGGGTAAATGATCCGCCATCTGGAATCCCTAATTCTGATCGTGTATTTTGAGAGTAGGAGGTACCATCGATACCAATAAATGTGGCAGGCGTGGCAAAAGCCTCATAATCTGTAGTTCCTTTTTTATGGGTATAATTGAGAATTATATTCCAATTTTTCACAGGATTAATCTCAAATCCTCCTGTAATAATAGCATTGGAATTATTAGTTTCAGCATATGTGCCGGACTGCAAATAAGGCACTTGTGACATTTCAGAATAATTACCGTTTAAATCATAAGGAGACACTGTTGCTCTAAAACGTGCGAGTCCATGATAAAACATACCTTCATCTAAGGCACCACCCCCAAATGGAGAATTCTCATCTGATAAGGAATATTTAGTATTTAGATTTAATTTTAACCAATCAGTTATTTTTGAATTAATACTGGCATTAAAATTATATCTTCTATAATTGATATCGGCATGAGACAGTAAGCCTGCTTCATCATAATAACCACCAGACACATAATATTGAGCCGCATCGGTACCGCCACTTAAACTGATGTTGTGATTTTGTTTTGGCGCAAAATCTTTATAGTGAAATTTAAACCAATCCGTACTTCCTACACCATTGGAATTGTTTTCGTAAATGGTGGTCATACTATTATTATTGTTAATTATAGGCCAACTATAAATCCCTGTAGGATCCTTGACATACTGTTGCAAAACACCTAATTGGCTTTCAGAATACTGAGGCGTTTGTCCTGCATTAATTGCACCTTGATTAAAATATTTAGCAAATTCATAACCATTTGCCATCTCGGGTAAGCTAACTGGGGTAGAAACTCCAGTGGTCCCTTGATAAGAAACTCTCATTCTGTTCGACTCTCCTTTTTTGGTGGTAATTAGAATTACGCCGTAGGCCGCACGAGCTCCGTAAATGGACGCCGCAGCGGCATCTTTTAAAACCGAAATACTCTCCACATCATTCGGATTCACGTCTGCCAAGTTCATTTCAACACCATCGACTAGAACATAAGGAGAATCTGATCCACTTAAATTTCCTTGGCCTCTAATATTCAACGAATAACTTTTACCAGGAGCACCTCCAGCCCCTGAAACAGATGCTGTTAACCCAGGCACAATGCCTTGAAGACTTTGAGTGACGTTAACAACTGGCCGTGTTGCTAAATCTTTTCCATCTACCGTTGATACAGCTCCGGTAACATTGACCTTCTTCTGCGTACCATAACCCACAACCACGACCTCGTCAAGCTCAGACGCATCTTCAATAAGTGATATATCAATCTGCGTTTGATCTTTAACCTCTACTTCAACCTCTTTAAAGCCTAGATAATTAAATACCAAGACATCACTTGATGCAGCTTCCAACGAATATTTACCATCAAAATCGGTGCTGGTTCCTTTACTCGTATTTTTTATAATCACTGTGACACCTGGAAGTCCCATGCCATTTGTGGCATCAGTCACAACTCCCTTTACGGTGTTTTGAGATTGCATACCCCAAGTGCACAGAATACAAAACATAAACAATAACTTAAGTAGTTTTTTTGTCATAATTTAATTTATTTTTGGAATTACATTTAAACAAAGCAACAGTACGAAATTTTTTCGACCAATAATAAGTGTACCTAACAGTTTGTAATAAAAAAAATGATTTATTGGCATTTTAACAGCAATTCTATTAAGATAAGGACTACAAAAGGTCATAAAAAAGTAAACATTTCGAAAAAACAACCCACATAGACACCTTTGCAAATAACGATTTAGAGTGTATTCAGACCCCAAAAAATGCTTATTCAACAGCTTTACTAAACCCCACCGCTCCTACGCCTGTATAAGCATCAATCAACCAAGGTCCGATAAACGGTAATGACGTTTTTAGATAAGTATCCTCTAAAATATAAGTGAAGATATTACCTTTGGAAAGCTTTTGATTTTTGAACTTTAAATGGAGCTTTTTAGGGTTTTTAGAGTCAATATTTAAATGAGAAATTGTCGTTACCCGTCTATTATCGATCGCAAATGCATTATCCTTTAAAGTATAAGAAACCCCATCCACTATGACATCCGGTTGAATCGCGATGGCTTTATCAAATTCTATACTTAACACGTTTGAAGCTTTGAGCGTAACTCCAACTAATTGTGGCGCCTGATAATCTATTGAACTTCCGTAGAAATCAAATTGTGCTAATTTAGCGATCCAGTTTCCCAAAACTTCATAGCCATGTGAATGATAATGGCAGCCATCTGATAGAAAATAATTACCTTCTGTTGTTTTCGTATTCTTCGGAAAACCATGACGTGTCAAAATCTTAACATCCTGTTGCTCTCGCGAAAATTGTCGTTGTGCTTCTCTAACGGTTTGATGTCCAGTTTTAGAGTTACACCCCGGAGGTGTTTGTATGATATAAAACTTTTCAAATCGATAATCGTTTTTGAAATTATTGTATAATTGATTCAGAGCGGTTTTATAACCAATTACCGAATCGCCCGCGTTATTTTCGCCTTGATTCCAAATAAAGGCTTTGATATGATTTTTTAAACCGGAAGCTTCCAATCGGTATTGCAATCGGCCATAAGGCACATCTAAATCATAATCCTTTGTTTTTTGATAAAAGGAAATAGCACCACCACCTCCTGCGCCGTTTATAATGGCGATGGGCAAACCTTCTGATGCAACTAAATTTAATGCAATATTCATCCCTAAAACTCCAACCACACCGTTTCCAACAAATTGTGAACCATCACGAATATCAGGGGCTTTCCCGCTGGCGATATACCAATCTGTATTTGCCGCTTCTGGAAAAATAGCCGATTTGTTATACACGTGCATGGCGCCAATGGTGCGCACCCACTGTGCGTCAACTGGCAAGTCAATGTCATTATAAGCGTTATCATAATCTATGGCCCAGGCATTGGATTGTCCGCTCAAAACATAAACATCGCCCGCAGTTATTTGGTGGGCACTTTTAATAAGTGTTTCTCGTCCTTTTTTTTTTGAAATAATTCAACGGTATAATTGTGCTTTAGGGCTTCAATTTCTATGGGAATTGAAAAAGCGCCTGCTGCAGCAAAAGCAACCCTGGTAATGATACCTTCATCGCGATGCACTTTTACGATTAAACTATCGACAGAAGCGTCGGCGATTCCTGAAATATTAAAATTCGCCTTATTATCACTACCTCTAGCGAACAACTGATTATCTTTTGGAAATGCTAATGCTGAAACATTAGCCGACGCATTAAAAACGGGTTTATATTTCAAATCCTTGACTTCTTTTGGCTGACCGTTCTCAATGTTTACTGGGACACAAGTAAACATCCATTTCCACGAATTCGTATCCTGAGGTATTTTCAAGAGCACTTTATTCCAGCCTTTTTTAAGGCTGATTTTTGTGGGAGTTCTGTAAAAATAATCTTCGTCAATGAACGCAATTTCATCCGTTTTGGTGCCTAAATTGGGTTGTTCCCAAATCGGTGGTGCAATCTCAATATCATTGACCCAAATTTTAGGATTTGTGGTATGCCATTGTCCTTGATCGGGGAAGGGCCCTACACGACGACCACCAGATCGCGACCAGCCTTGGAACCCAACCCAAAAGTCCTGGATGCGATCGTCTGGCGAATAGATTTCAGTGTAGGCATAATAAGTTCCCGTTTTCTCCTTAGTAAGTGCGGGGAAATCAAAAAAATGTTTCAAATGAATGGTGCCTCCAACAACTGGGTCAGACCATTTATATTTTTTGTCGTTAACCGGATAAGATGAGACTATGGAGTCTTCAACCGGAAATTTAAGCGACACGTCATTTTCATTTTGAAAAGGACCAATTACATTCCATTGGAAATTGGTTTGTCGGATATATGGAAATTCTTTTCCTTCAAAAAAGAGCTCTTTATGCACTAAGACTTTATCCTCAAAACTTTTGAAGGCCTGAAAATCTTTAGTATTTGGCGGTGGCAATTTGGCCCAGTATTCTAATTTGTTTTCTTTTCTTCCCTTCCAAATCGCATCGGAATAAAAAACTATCGCAGGGTAAATAGGGTTTTGTTTTAAAATATCGCGTTCGTTAGAAACATTATTATCAGGCCACGCACATAAGATGCCACCTAAAGCGAGTGCATCTCCTTTTGGTTGTCGGCAAGGTTGTTGGAAGAACAAGCGCGACATCCCAGCAAAAGGATCAAGATGATTGATATAATTAGCGCGTGAGTCAATAAAACGATGCCCTGGTTTTGGATCAAATTGTGCCCACAATTGATTGATGGATGTGGTATCTTCTTTAATTTTAATACCTTCTTTCCAAACAATAAGCTCTCGATTATTGGCTTTGACGCGTTCCATAATTTTTTCGACAAATCCTTGATTTACATACTCTTCTTTATTGCGTACCTCATCAGTACCGATGTGGATATACGGCATATCTTCAGCACTTGCCAAAGAAAATAACTCATCAAACAATTCTAATAAAACAGGAAGTGCTCTTTCATCCTTCATGTTTTTAAAACCCATCGCCTCTCTAAATGCTCGTGAATGTCCAGGAATATCAAATTCAGGAATGAGCGTGATCTGACGTGCTTTACAAAATGCCAAGATCTCTTTAAAATCTTCCTGCGTGTAATACTTTCCTTTATGTCGGGAAGTGGCTGCTTCCGACTGTAATTGCGGATATAATTTACTTTCTAAACGCCATGCTGGGTCATCGGTTAAATGCCAATGGAAGACATTGTATTTGTATTGTGACATCACTTCTATCTGTTCCTTTAATTGCTCTACTGACTGAAAGTTCCGGCCAGTGTCATGCATAAAACCCCGAATTTTAAAGGCAGGCCAATCTGTGATTGTCAACTTTGGCAGCACTGCATTTTCATCCTGTTGTCTAAAAATTTGCTGCAAGGTTTTTATGGCATAATATGCACCCTTTGCAGTGCTTGCCGAAATTTTAATCTCTGTATCAATGCTTAATTTATACGCTTCGTCAGCATTATCAACTGAAAGAACTTCTTTAAGAATTTGAATTTTTAATCCTTCAGTAGAATTTTGAATTCCTTTGGTTTTAAAAAATGTTTTTAATTGATTTGACTCATTTTCAAAATCTGATTGTCCAATAAATATTGTTTTGAATTTGACCTCATCTTCGCCATAGCTGATTTCCTGAGGCGTAGGAATTATTGGGTATTTATTTTTCAGATCGGACATGACTTGAGCAGCGCTGAAATGGCCAACCAATAGGATAAATAAAACCGACAACAAATTATTACAGGACCTTTTCATATTACAAATAATTAATTTAGGTTAGAAAATGTAGGCGCTGGTAATCCTGATCCATTGATTAAATTCCCTTCAGAATAAGAGGTGTACCCGTATTTTACATATCTTGGATTTTCGATTTCTGAAGACCAAACCACCAAGATATTATTAACAATTTCGGATTTTGCAGGAACAAATACTTTATCTGAATTGGCGATAAAAATATCCTTCACAGCTTCAGTATTCGATGTTCGCAAACCTTCGCCATGTTTAAAATGCACTTCTAATTTATTGGCATTGACGTTAACAAAATCTAACAATGGTCCAGAAAAAGCGACATTCATAGCATAACTTTCATGAAGTGCGATATCCGAAAGTCGTTTCCCAACTACCCATTTCTTTTTAGGATGGACATCGGTTTTGTTTCCAACATCGTAAGACACCGCCATTCCTGTATGTGGTATTTCTAATAGTTTTCGTTGTGAATCTCTGAACAATCCCCAATTTGGTCTTTCAATACTGCTCAATTGCACATAATAGAAGGGTAGCTCTGGCTTATTAAAATGCATGCGCCAATCCTTTACCAACATCTGGAATAAGTTGGAATGCAATTCCACATGTTCGGTATTTGATTCGCCTTGGTACCAAATCACGCCTTTAATATTATAATCTCTAATTGGCAAAATCCCTGCATCAAACAATTTCGTGGGTTGATACGGATGTCTGGCTTTTATTTTAGATTTCGGTTGATCTGCCATATTCAGTTCAATGCGTTCTGCAACCCAAGTATCAACCATCGGATTTAAGCGGGTATCATTTAATAAATTAACCGTTTGATGGGTTTGCTCCATAGATTCTCTACTGATCCAACTTTGGATAGGCGAACCTCCGATAGCATTGTTAATAATACCAATGGGGACATTTAATTTTTTCTGAAGATTATAAGCGAAAGCATAAGCCACTGCCGAAAAATCCTCAAGATTTTCGCGTGTTGTCGACGACCAACCTAAATTTTCAAAATAATCATTAGCGTTAGCATTTTTAAGTTCTTCTTCAGTAAATTTTTCACCGGACAAAGCTTTGCCATTCATAGAAAATAAAAACACATTAGGATTTATAGAGTCTTCTAAAACGGTAGCAGCACTTTCCATATCACGGACTTTCCAACCCATGTTGGACTGTCCAGATGCTAACCATACCTCACCAACATAAACTTTGTTGATTGTGATAGATTTATTAACCGTTGAAAATTTTACTTGATAGGGACCGCCCGCTGTCATGGATGGGAATTCCGCCTTCCAATTACCATTAAAATCAGCTTTTACCTTCTGAGTTTTTTTATTGAACTGAATGCTAACAGTTTCATTGTAGTTGGCAGTTCCGTTAAAACTAATCTGTTCATTCCTTTGCAGCACCATGTTCTCGTCATAAAGGATCGGTAGTTTTAATTGGCCAAAATCCCCAGTAACAGCACTAAAGACTTTCTGGGCAATTATCGTTGCACCTTCTTTGGTGGGATGTAAATTATCAGGGAAATATTCAGGAAAACGATATAGAGGTTCGTGCAGATCAATAATTTCAACTTTTGCTTTCTCAGCGATGCCTTCTATTTGAGATTGAATTTCTTTGAAACTTTCTCGCATGCCTTCTTCAAACCAATGATGCCCAGAAAAAGTAGGCGTCATTTGGCAGATGAAAACTTTTGGCTTGGATGGCAGATTTTTATAAACCGCAATCATATCTAAATAATCCTGCACAAATTCGTCTTTATGTTTTGGCCAATTGTTATTGCCTTGGTCATTTAATCCTAAATGGATGACGACGATATCGGGTACAAACTTTTGCGAGTCTTTAAATTCAGAAGTTTCCCAATAGGGTTTATGGCCATTTTTGAGCATGGTCGCTCCAGAATAACCAAAATTTCCTACCTCATAATCCCCTCCTAATAATTGTTGAAGTTGCACAGGATAAGAATTCGCTTCTCTTTCTTCAATCCCTGACCCGTAAGTAACGCTATCCCCTACACAGGCGACTTTTATGTTTTGGGAAACCAGTGAAAATGACAATAACAATCCGAAAGCAATTAGAACACGCTGGATACCTAAAAAAGTTGTTTTCATATTTAAAATTCTTTGAATTATACTGTAATCGTCTCGATGGATCCTACTATCCAGAGCACAACATACGGTGCAATAAGCGTAGTCAGAATGCCATTAACACACATCGCCAATCCGCTGTAAGCTCCTGGCAAATGCCCTTCTTCAATCGCCCTTGCCGTTCCAATGCCATGCGCTGCGGTTCCTAAGGCCGTACCCATCGCCGTTTTACTTTTTATCCCAAGTCCTTTTAAAAAAGCCGGCCCAAAAGCATTTCCAAAAATCCCAACCGCGATGACCACACCTGCCGTAATGGAAGGAATACCATGAGTGATTTGTGATATTTCAATCGCTATAGGCGTCGTAACCGAAATGGAAACTATTGATCTTATGATAACATCGGGCGCATTTATTAAAATGGCAATGCAAGAAACAGAGAGCACACTAATAATTCCACCACAACAAACGGCCAATAAAAAAGGATAGATATTATGTTTTATCAATTGGTACTTCTCAAAAAATAAAACACCGAGCGCAACGATGGCAGGACCCAGAAAAAAGCTTAAATACTTTCCGCCCCTATTATAATCCGTAAAACTGACATCAGATACCACCAAAACTAAAATAATGAGTGCACTGGCTATTAACACCGGATTAAATAACACAAATTTTATCTTTTTCCGTAGTGCAATAGCACTAAAAAACGCAACTAAAGTGATCAGGATCCCAAAAACCGGAAGCTTATAGATTTCTGTCATCTTTCTCCAATTTTTGTTGCACTATCGCGGTCACATACAAGGTAATTAACGTACTTAATCCCGCAGCAATGGTGAGAATAATCCAGTACGACTTTATAAAATCAAAATACGCCAAGAGCCCTACGCCGAAGGGAACAAAAAATAACATCATATAATTTATGAGCGTGTCCGAGGCTGGCTTAACGGTTTCAAGTTTTATCAACTTTAATTTCAACGCGAGGAAAATCAAGACCATTCCCAAAATATTTCCGGGTACAGGGATATTAATGAAGTAAACAATTGACTCTCCCAAACCAAGGAATAAAAAAATGTAAAAGAATGCCTTCAGTATTTTTAAACTCCGCTGGAATAGGTTCATTTATTTATCATTATTAAAATTATGCTCTTTAAAAATATATTGCAGCATTAGGAGTGAGTGACATAAGACTGAGGGACATAAGACTATGAGATATAAGACTGAATGACATAAGACTTAAGAATAACCAATTTCTCTCTAAAACACCAGCTTTCTTTACGAAAAACAATTTTAAGTAATCTTAGTTATTGTCTTACTCCTATTTAACCATTAGTTCTGCTTTTAAAATTAAATTATTTTCGTTTAGCTTTCTTGTAGACATCCTTCCCATCCGTCAACCAATCTAAAGAAAAGCTTACAAAAGGATTTTTCGAGTGTTCATCTTGTTCAAAAAATAATCCGATATCGCCATTTTCAAGAATGGTCATGTCCGAATATGCTGAAGATCCTTCGTAAATAGTTTTGCCTTCTGACCATGTTTTCCCTTCGTCATAACTTATTCGAACGGTCATATTAACGCGTCCCTTTTCAGATTTAGCATTTGAAAAAAGAAGTCTGTTCTTATTATAACCATCTTTGGTATCGGTATAGCGAATGATGCTGGCATTGCAACCTGGATCAATCAATTCTGGTGCTGGTGTGGTGGTCCAGGTTTTACCTTCATCTGTAGATCTGTGCACGTAACGCATTCCTCCTTTATTTACCCGCGCATTGATCATCAAAGTTCCGTCAGAAAGCTCAATGACTTTGGATTCATCAGCCGGCTGAATTGGCGTGTCAATGAAATACCAAGTTTTTCCGTGGTCATCGCTTCCAAATAAATGAAGTCCGCTGTTCAAATTGACCATGGTATGCAATAATTTGCCTGAGCGCGTCTGAATCCCTCTGCCCGAAGTGATGAATTTAAAATCTTCTCGCCATTCCGGTTTTGTAATTTGAGATGTAATATCCTCAGGCTTGCTCCAAGTTTTGCCATTGTCCGCACTTTTTACAACATGCAGATAGTAAATGTCCTTTTCAGTGTCCAAATTCATGAAATTGTAAAACAAGAAGATCTCGTTGGTCACATGATCCACAATCATTGAAGGATCGGATGCCGATTCGCCATAAGGAAAATCCACTACGGTTTCAATATTAGACCAGGTTTTACCATTGTCTGAACTTCTTCTCACAATAATATTGATGTCCTTACTCCATTTTAAATCACCACAATTTGGAACCCGCTCATCAATGGCTGCAATTACATCGCCATTTGGTGCCGTGACCATAGCCGGAATTCGGTAGCACTCCACACCCTCACTCATGGAGGTATTGAATAAATCTTGAAATATTGGTGCTCCTGAAGCACTAGTTTCGGAGGTGGTGCTATTTTGAGTTTTCACTCCGCAATTAAAAAGGAATACGGGAATTAAGAGTGCAAGTAGTTTTTTCATTATTATAGAATTTATAGTATTTATTCGTACATATTTTTTATATCGGCGTGATGCATCTCCTCAAAGAAATCAGCAACCTTTTGTGTGACGACATCTAAAAAAGCTTTCCCTTTTTCTTTAGTTGCCATCTTTGGATTTCCAACACCTGTATCTTCACTTACTTGTGTCCATTGCCGTTGGGAACTAACCCAACCTTCTTTAAGACCTTTTATTTTAAATGTTTTAGCGTTTCCGTTGCCAGCTTGGTCTAAGGACAGCACCAGATGAGGAGCAATATGTTGCATTGCTGAAGTTTCCAATTCGCCCGCATGATCTCCTGGTTCGTCGAAATATTTTTTTGCATCAACCGTTTGCCACCAATTAAGTGCGCAAATGAAAACCTTCGGAAATTCTAAACTCAATTCTCTTATAATTTGCTTAAAGTTGTTGCCACCGTGCGAATTAACAATGACCAACTTCTGAATATTCTGCCCATCTAAAACTTGAACAATATCCATTAAAACAGCGTATTGCGTACTCGGACTCATATTCATACAGAGTGAAATATCCATCTGACCTGTATTGACACCAAAAGGTATGGTTGGTAATACGATCACTTTGGCATTTCTATCCCAAGCTTTTTTAGCAGCTTCTAGGGCGACATATTCAGCCTGAAAATTATCAGTGGCATACGGCAGATGGTAATTATGTGCTTCCGTAGCACCCCAAGGTAAGACAGCAACCGTAAAATTGGTTTCCTTAATCGACTTCCAGTTAGTCTCGGCCAAAACATATGGCCTAATGGCGTTTATCATAATGCAATGAGTTTGTTTTCTATTTTGTCAAAAGTTTTCCAGCATTGGTACATGGCTCTTGGCACGTGGAAACAGCCTTTCCATTTGCCACCTTTTAAATCTAACAACACTTCGCCTTGCCGGTTTAAATAGCCAAACCATTCGCCATTTTCAGGATCCGAAAAATGAGACCATGCATACTCATGTACTTTTTCATACCAATCCATGAGGTCTTTTCTACCCGTTTGTTCGTAAGCTTTTGACAAAGCCACTAAGGCTTCCAAATGCACCCACCATAGTTTTTGATCCCACTCCAATTGTTGTGGTGGTTTACCTAGCGCATCCATAAAATAAAAGATGCCGCCATATTTTTTATCCCAACTGTACTCCAAAATGCGTAAAATAGTATTGGTCGATTTTTCAATAAGCGCAGTGTCATTTCGTCGCACCCCGATATCAATCATAAACCACATGGCTTCAATGCCGTGCCCAGGATTAATGAGCCGACCATTAAAACTATCTTCGTGGGTACCGTCAGGTCGGACAAATTCATAGATAAGGCCAGAGTCCTTATCCAAAAAGACATTCATCACTTCGTTGATACTGAAATCGATCGTTTTATTAACCTCATCTTCGTCTAAAACACCTTCCAACTCCAATACCAGATTGGATAGAATCATCGGTAAAGAAAAACTTTTTAGAGGGCGCTCAGAGGTTGTTTTCTCATAATGACCTTTTGGATTGTCTTTCTTTTTTAAAATATTAAGATAGGTTTGTTTTGCTAATTGTTTAATCTTTTTATCTCCTGAAGCTAAAGCATATTGACTAAATGCCATGGCGGCAAAACAATCAGAAAAGATATTATAAGGCTGCACCAACGGCTGTCCTTCTTTCGTGGTGGAAAAATAGAAATTACCATTTTCATCCATCCCATGTTTAATGATAAAATCGATACCATGTTTCGCCGTTTTTAACCAGCTTTCATGTTTTTCGACCGTGTTATAAAGCATGGAAAAGGTCCAAGCCTGTCTCCCTTGAAGCCACATAAATTTATCAGTATCATACACCTTACCTTGAGCATCCAAGCAGGTATAATAACCACCAGACTCTGAATCTATTGAATATTTTTCCCAAAATGGAATGATATCATCGAGCAAT
>JBBSRC010000041.1:0-34835 GCA_038243395.1 Flavobacteriales bacterium
TCACAGAAAAAGTAACCTCAAAAGTCTGTAAATGCACTATATTTAAAGTATGATTGCCATTACTGATATCCCGCCACCAGAAGTCCAAAATAATTTGATTTTGCTGAAAGCAGACTTGGACGCAAAAATACCATCTAAAAAGTTAGATAGAAATTTATTAATTGCCACATGGAATGTTCGTGCTTTTGGAAACATTACTCGAAAGTGGGAATCAGAAGACACCGATTCTCCTAAACGCGATCTGCACTCCGTTTTATGTATTGCCGAAATTATCAGTCGGTTTGATATTATTGCCGTTCAAGAGGTCAAAGACAATCTTCGTGGCCTGAGAGATATGTTGAAAGTACTTGGGAAAAACTGGTCCTTTATTCTCACTGATGTTAATAAAGGAAAAGTGGGTAATGGTGAACGTATGGCTTATCTATTTGATACCAGAAGAGTTCATTTATCAGGTTTGGCGGGCGAATTAGTAGTTCCTGAAGAATGGGAAAATACGGTGGATGATCACGCATTGTCCAAGCAATTTGTGCGCTCCCCTTATGCTGTGAGTTTTCAATCCAACAAACATACTTTTATCCTGGTCACACTGCATATTCTTTACGGCGATGGTCCTAAAAGTCGCATTGCTGAGTTGCAAGGAATTGCGAAATGGCTTTACAGCTGGGCCAAAAACATCAATGCCTACCATCAGGATTTTATTGCTCTGGGTGACTTTAATATTGAGGAACGTGGCGATCTTTTGGAAAAAACATTTTTATCAGAAGGCTTATACATTCCTCCAGAACTTCAGAATGAAGCGGTTACAAGATCCATTTTTAATACTACAAAATATTACGATCAGATTGCCTGGTTCAACAGTCCGAAAAATGGTCCCAAGCTTTCCATGGAATTTTTAAGCGGCGGAAATTATAACTTCGTACCTTTTGCGCTTCAAAATCGTGGCTTGTCAAAGAATAGTCTCTCCTGGCATATTTCCGACCATTATCCGTTATGGGCGGAATTTAAGATTTAGGATTTACAAGAGGTCCAAAACCTTATCATAATAATGATGTAGTGAAGTAATTCAAAGTTATATATTCCTCTATAAAATATATCCATTTTTTAATCTATCTTTTTAATCAAACCTGGATTTAATCCAACCAGATAAATTTTAATTAGGTAACACGAAATGAACAACAACAAATCATTATTTTTACTAATAGTTTTACCTATATAAACAAATGCTTTGGAATACATTGAATTAAAAATTGAACTATTAAACTGGAAAATTTTAGAGCACGAGCCTAGCGCCTCGGGAATAGTAAAATTTAAAGAGAACTTTTATGCTATTGGCGATGATTCTCCCTATTTATTTCAGATGGATCATAATTTCGAACCTCTTTCAAAATCTCAAATATACACCTCCGAAAAATTAAAGGGAGATACGATCCCTAAAATCAACAAGCCCGATTTTGAAGCGATGGAAATGATCAGTGAAAAGGAGATTCTAATTTTTGGGTCTGGGTCAAAATCGCCAGAACGGGATGTTTGTGTTTTGGTGGAAATAAATAATAAAATAAATCACAGGGAATATGACATCTCTCTATTTTATGAGCATATAAGAAACTTGAAGATGATGCAAGGTTATGAACTGGATATTGAAGGCCTTGCTTTTGATGGAGTGTTGCTCTACCTATTTAACCGAGGACGAAATATTATATTCAGTTTTTCGTATCAAGAATTCATCGCCTATTGTAGAACAGGAAATAACTTTCCGATTCCTAAAACTAATCTCTATGCTTTACCAAAAATCAAAGACTTGGAAGCAGGTTTTTCAGGAGCTACGATTTTAGCCAATCAACCCTATCTTATTTTTACAGCCGCGGTTGAAGATACTCCCAATGCCTATGAAGATGGAGATATATTAGGCAGTTTTATCGGAGTGATTAAAATGAAGAATGGTATAATTGCCGATGATTTCTTAATTCAACAAATTCCTAATCCCGGGTTTCCTTTAAAGGTAGAATCTGTGATCGTAGATCGCGTTATCTCGGATACCCAAACCGATTTAGTACTCGTCACGGACAATGATGGCGCACCTTCTGAAGTGATTCGATTACGAATGACCCTTAAATGAAATTTAATTTTAAAACATAGAAAATTTAATGTAATTTAAATTTTTGATAAACCTATTAATGTTTATTATTTGATGTAAGACGAAAGGACGACTAACATTGACATGAACAGCCATAATACGTTTACACTTCGTTTACATTATATTATCGTAAATCAACATCAAACAAATCATACGTATAAAAATCTCCTCTCATGCCAACACACAATAAAATAGTTATTATATGCTCGGACGAAAAGACTGTCAAGTACTGGAAAAATGCGCTTTCAGAAAAAGACCCTAATATAGTCGTAGAAGTCTATCCTAATGATACCGAAAGAGACAAGACACAATTTGTTTTGGCCTTTAGTCCACCGGAAAATGTATTTGAAAACTATCCCAATCTTAAAGTTATCGCGTCGATGGCGGCAGGAATTAAGCACATCACAAATAACCAAAAAATCCCAAAAAACGTCAAAATTACGAAAGTTAATGATTCGATGCACCACGACGATATGGCTGATTTTGTTTTGGCTTTGACCTTAAGCTATTTGCGATGTTTGCCAGTTTATTTTCATCAAAAAGAACAAGCGGTATGGCAGGCTCATGACTATAAAAGACCGCATGAAACAACAGTCGGGATCATGGGAATTGGTGCGATTGGAAAGGCGATCGGAAAGTTGCTGGTCAAAAATGATTTTAAAGTAACAGGATGGTCGCGATCGGAAAAACATATCGATCAGATTAAAACATTCCACGGAGATGGCCAACGAAGCGATTTTGTAAAAACTGCAGATATCTTGGTCTGCACCTTGCCGTTGACTAAAGAAACGGAAGGAATTCTAAACACAGAAATTTTCGATGCATTACCCAAAGGCGCCTACCTAATCAACGTTGGACGGGGCGATCATCTGGTGGAACATGATTTATTGACCGCCGTTGATAATGGTCAACTTGACGGTGCCGCTTTAGATGTGTTCAGCGATGAACCTTTACCCCAAGATCATCCTTTTTGGAAACACGATAAAATTATGATCACGCCACATACCGCAGGAAACGTAAATCCAAAATCGGCATTGGATAAAATATTAAGTAATTATAAAGCGATGAAAAATGGCGAAGATTTAGTGGATGTTGTGGATATGGGTAGAGGATATTGAGTTGTTAATTCGTGCTTGCCGTGTTGTTTCTATTTGAAAAATTGAGGACGGCAAGTTATGTGATTACTACTTTCTTAAACATACATTTTTCAGCTCAAAATTAAATAAACGGGGGAATTAGCTGTGCAAGTATCTAATCTTTCATAAAAGGTTATTCTATAAAATTCTGATATTTGGCTCTTTTCGATAATTGTTTTTAAAATCTTTCCTTTTACAAAGATGTTATTATAATACTTTAGATGTAAAGCCTAGAGACCTTATTGATATACTTTAAATGTTTTTAACTTCTTTGGAAGGGACAAAGATTACCTAAAAGAAGAATGGCTCGCTCTGCAGAAGACAAATTATTTTCCGTTTAGAAGAAAATGGCACTTTGTAAATGCTGTGCTTTGTTTTCGTGTTTATTCTTTTCTAATTTTATTATCAAAAACAAAAAATAACCAAACCCATTTCCATCTCACAGGATCTTGATAAATAATGCATCAGCATTGAAAATCTAGAATCTAAATGTTAAGAAATTTAAAATTATTTCCCTAGGGAAATTGCAATCTGTATATTTAGATATAATTCTTGTAAATCATGTAAGATATCGAAGTCTTATTATTTGCAATTTTATAATCTTGAAAATTAATTCAACACTAAATACACAAATTATTATGGAAATGGATGAAAAAAATGTAAACTCAAATGACCGTTCAATGTTAACCGGAATGTTCTCTGACCGTGAAAGTACAGAAAAAGCTTATAATGCGCTTTCAGAGCGTGGCTACTCAAAAGACGATGTCAATTTGATCATGTCAGACGACACGCGTAAAAAGCACTATTCAGACAAAAACGACGATTCAGAATTGGGAACTAAAGCTGCTGAATCAGCAGGAACTGGATCTGCAATTGGTGGAACTTTGGGTGCTGTTGCAGGTGTCATTGCGGCAATAGGAACGAGTGTAGTTATTCCTGGTTTAGGATTAATTGTTGCTGGACCATTGGCAGCTGGACTAGCAGGTGCAGGAGCAGGAGGAATCACAGGCGGGATAATTGGCGCTCTGGTAGGTTCTGGAATTCCTGAAGAGCGTGCTAATATTTACAAATCTGGTATCGATGAAGGAAATGTTGTCATGGGTGTTCATCCTAAAAATGACGAAGATGCCGATTTCCTGGAAAACAATTGGAGAACCAACCGAGGACAAGATATTTATAGATAGTATATAGTTTCGTAAGAAAAATACCCTTCATTTATTATGAGGGGTATTTTTTTTTGTTTTGTTATTTTAACAGGACACGATGAAAATAAAATTTCTCGTTCAACCATTAATTTTTCCAGTGATTCCTACAAACCGTCTGTGATCTAAATTATTCTTTATGTGATTATAATGAGAGTCTTTTAATCGGTTAGGATAAAGTGCGTTTTCAATCTGTTCGTAATTTACTCAACGTATGCTTATTAAACATTTCTGAAAATTAATCGGACTTTCTATTTTGGCTTGCCAGTTTTTTGGGCACTTATTGAGGCAAATATTTTCGTTAGCTTAATTAGTTGTTCACTATCCGCTTATCAATAAATGGAATTTAAAATACATCTGAAGTTTCTAAAATTACTTTAAAACTGGCTCATTTTCTAAATCATAAACCATTTCAGAAATTTCTACTTGAAACCATTGTTGAAACATTTTATAAGTGCGTTTTTTAGGCCAATCTTTTTTATTGGTATGCCATCCCTCTAATTCTCGGGTAAATAATTTATCATATTTGTTTTTTACCCAAAGCTCCACATCTTCATTATCTGAACTTATTAAATAAGTCATGCATCCGTTGAGATCATGATCTCCATTAGGATACAAATTATCTAACCAATCGATAAACGGCTGTAATGGTTTTACGATTATCGCACAGCGATTAATGTAATTTTCTTCATAATCATTTTCGGAGTAGTCAGCTTCCAAATCTTCAGCCATCGCAGTTAAATAAAGATCTTTTTGTTGGGTAGTAACTGATAATACTGGATTGTCATCGCTTTCCTCTAGTTCGTAATCAACAATAAAATCGGAGTAATCTTTAAATTTTGTGATCTTAAGGTCGATCATTCTATTGAGTAGATCAATATTCACATCATCCTCCACTACAGAAGTGATAGCCTCATCACTTTCTCCCTCTGGCAAAATCATTTTCATATTGCCAAAATTCCAAGCAGCGATGGCCAATTCAATGACATCTTCATAATACTCCGTATCGGAAAAATCGCTATCAAAAGGTTCTATGAATTGTTCTAATAATTGAGCATAATTTTGGCCTTCATTCTGATCAGGAGTCTCATCTCCGAATAAATTAATGACTTTACTTTTCATCTTTTTGATTTTTTAAACGCCCTCAAATTATTGAAATTTAATTCTTTTTTCAAATTTTTCAGGTTGTTTTTATTTTTTCTGCTAAAATATAAGATATAGAATCAATGACTCATCGAATTTCTTCTCTTTCTAAAAGCCTATAAACTCTTCGCCACATTTACCTAGCTACCGTCTATTCTCCATTTTCTACCCTCTATCCTATTTCTTCACAATAAAATCTGGTAAATCCTCCACTTTTTCGCAGCAGATTTGATCCATGACTTGTTGAAACTCAGTTTTCATTAAAGAAATCGTATGATTGCCGCCTTCTTTTCCTAAAGCGCCAACACCATACATAAAACTGCGGCCCATAAACGTAAACTCAGCGCCACTTGCCATGGCTCTTGCAATATCTGGACCGCCACGTAAACCAGAGTCGACCATTATTTTTATTTGACCTTTGAACTTCTCTGCCAGATGGGTCATTGGTACAATGGAAGATTGGCCAGCGTCCAATTGACGTCCGCCATGATTGGAAGCAATGATCCCATCGATGCCTAAGTCAATCGCTTTCTGGGCATCCTGTTCACTTACAACTCCTTTAATAACCAATTTACCTTTCCATTGGTCTCTTAATGAGGCGATGCGATCGGTATTTAAGCGTCCAGAGAAAGTTACATCCATAAACTCGCCCAACTTTTTCAAATTCAATCCTTTCGGCATATACTTCTCCATGGTTTTAAAAGAAGGTTGCCCATGTATTAAGGTTTGAATGGCCCAATCTGGTTTTGTAAAAACATCCAGAATATTTTTCAAACTCATGGTAGGGGGCATAGCTAATCCATTACGAACATCACGAGGGCGATACCCAAAGGTGGGCACATCGGCTAAAATGACTAAAACATCAGTTCCAGCATTAGCGGCACGATCTAACAGATCTCTCTTCACTTTTTCGTCTGTAGGATGGTATAATTGAAACCACGATTGTCCTTCGGTTATTTCGGCAATACGCTCAATACTCGCGGTCGTTACCGTACTTAATATAAATGGAATATTGTGGTCAAAAGCAGCTTTCGCTAAAATCTCTGGCGAATTTGGCCACATCAAACCCTGAAGTCCAACTGGTGCAATTCCAAACGGCGCGTCATAAACATGTCCAAACAATTCTGTTTTGGTATCCGATTTGTCAAACTTGGACAAATACTGTGGCCTCAGTTCTATTTTCTGTATGTCCGTCCTATTTTTATCTAAATTGATATCTTCGTTACAGCCGCCATCTAAATACTCAAAAGCAAATTTCGGCATTTTTTTCATCGACCTATTTCTAAGATCGGTCACTGACGGATATTTCGGATTTATTTTTAATTCCATAAAACTAGATTATGCTTTTAAGTGGAAAATATGATCCATCAACAGCCACTTTTCGCCTTCTTTCGCAGTCGGAAGAGCTTTTTGATAGTCCCACATCAAGGTTTCCCATTCTTGGACTTTCGGATTATTCGCATCAGCTTTATCTTTGGCTTCAAAAGAGAAATCGTCTGAAACCTCCATGATCATAAACAGTCGGTTTTCAACCAAATAAATATCCATCGCTACAACGCCGCTGTCCGTAATACTTTCAACAATGGCGGGCCATATATTTTCATGGTGTTTTTTATACTCAGCAATCAATTTGGGATCGTTGACTAAATCGAGGGCAAAACAATGTCTATGCGTTTTCAAGTTTTAGGGTTTTATATCCGAAAATTGCCACCACTGCTAAACAGATCAGTGGAAGAATAAAGGAAAAGTTAACCTCAGGAATATATCCTAAGATGTTTTTATCATTAAATCCAGGGCCTCCCAGGTCTAAAATCATGCCTTGCAAAACGGGCAAGAATGCGCCACCCACAATGGCCATGACCAATCCGGCCGAACCGATTTTCGCTTCATCGCCCATATTCTGTAAGGAAATGCCGTAGATGGTGGGGAACATGATACTCATAAATGCAGAGGTAGCCACCAAACTGTACAGTCCAATATGACCACCCACAAGAATGGTAATTGCAGTGGTGATTACGCCGCCAATCCCGAAAAAGAGCAATAATTTTGAGGGACTATGACTTTTCATTAAAAGTGTCCCGAGCCATCTTCCAGACAAAAATAAAACCATAGCACCTACATTATACCAAGTGGCAGTAAGCGGTTCGTTTGCCAGAAAAGAGGCATTTAAATTATCTACATATTGATAGATGTAAGTCCAACACATAATTTGAGCCCCAACATAAAATATTTGAGTCACGACACCCATGACATATTTTCTGTTTTTCCCTAAAACTTTAAAGGTTTTTAAAAGAGAGATTTTATTTTGTGATTCAGTTTTTGGAAATTTCACGGCCAAAATTATCCCCATAATAATCAATACCAAAACGCCCAAAGCAATGTAAGGAATGCTGATAACGCTTAAATCGTTTTCACGGATAGCAGCAATTTCTGAACTGGATAAGGCCTGGTACGCTTCTACAGTATATTTATCAGAACGGAGCGAATCAATGATTACAACCTGTGCGATAATCATTCCAGTCAATGATCCAAGTGGGTTAAAAGCCTGAGCGAAGTTCAAACGTCGTGTTGCCGTTTCTTTAGGACCCAAAGCCAAAATCAATGGATTGGAAGTGGTTTCTAAAAACGCCAAACCACAGGTCATGACCCAAAGTGATATTAAAAAATAATTAAAAGTTTCAAAATAAGCCGCGGGATAGAACAAAAATGCCCCGATGGCATAAAGCGCTAAGCCTACGATGATTCCTGTTTTATAACTAAATTTTCTAATGAATAATGCCGCGGGCAATGCCATAAAAAAGTAACCGAAATAGAATGCAAACTGCACGAGTGAAGCTTGCGTATTTGACAATTCGGGCATTACCTTTTTAAAGGCTGATACCATCGGATTGGTCAAATCGTTGGCAATTCCCCAAAGCGCAAATAATGAGGTAATTAATATAAAAGGCAACAGTACATTTTTAGAAATGAGAGGCTGTTTTATGGTGTCTTTCATCATTATAAAGCGCGGTCTAAATGTGTATACCCTCCATCGACAAAAAGAAGTTGTCCGGTGGTGTGGCTAGAAGCGTCAGATAACAAAAACGCCACGGTATTCGCAATTTCGATGTCCGTGGTCATTCTGTTTCCTAAAGGAATATTTTTAGTAATACTGGCTAATTTTTCTTCCGGATTTGGAAATGTGTCCAACCATTTTTTATATAATGGGGTGTAACATTCAGCAACAATTACGGCATTAACCCTTATTTCGTAAGGTAATAATTCTACGGCCCATTCTCTGGTCAATGCATTTCTCCCACCATTGGCGGCGGCATAACCAGACGTTCCACCTTGACCAGTAACCGAAACTTTAGACCCTATATTTACAATCGGACCTTTACTTTTTTTAAGCTCAGGAAGAGCAAAATGAGCCATGGCATAGTAATGTCCAACATTGCGTTTGATTGATCTGATGAAATCATAATAATTGCCATCTTCAAGACCTACATTATCATTCACACCGGCGTTATTTACTAAGCCGTCAATACGTCCAAACTCCTTGATCACAGCGTCAATAGCTTTTTTGCATTCTTCTTTATGTGTCAATTCTGCTATTGCGTAAAAAGCTTTCCCGCCATTGTCTGTAATCTTTTTCACAGCCTCTAAAACATCAGGTTCGGTTCTCCCCACAATCACAGGAATAGCGCCTTCTTCGGCTAATACATTACAAATCCCATTCCCAATGCCCTTCGAACCACCGGTAACAATAATCACTTTATCCTTCAGCTTTAAATCCATAATTTAGTTTTTTAAATGGTACCAGTTTTCTGCGTTAATTCCCATAATTTGTTGTTGTTCTGTATCTGAAAATTTAGTAATATAATCTTCAGTAAGCCCTACTGTTTCTGTATACTTGCCTGCCACTAAACTCACCGGCCAATCACTCCCAAAAAGTGTTCTTTTGCTTCCGAAAGCATTAAAAACGACATCAAGATAAGGTTTAATTGTGGATTTATTCCAAGTGTTCCAATCCGCTTCCGTAGTCAATCCTGACACTTTACAGGCCACATTCTCAAAATGAGCTAGTTTTTCAATCTGATCTTGCCAGATTTTTATTTTCCCTTCTTTAATATAAGGTTTTGCGCAATGGTCCAAGATAAATATTTGCTTCGGAAATGCCTGAACCAATTGGATTGCTTCTTCCAATTGATGTGGATAAATCAAGATATCATAGGTAAGATTAAATTTTTCCAAGGCTGAAATACCTCGTTGAAAATCGGATCTGAGCATATAACCATTGGGCTCATCTTGAACGATATGTCGTAATCCCTTCAATTTTTTGTTTGAAGAAAAAAAGTTTAAGCGCTCCTCAATCGTATCTGCACATAAATCTAACCAGCCAACAACGCCTTTTATAAAAGCGTGTTGGTCGGCTAAATTTAATAAAAATTCAGTTTCTTTTTCTGAAGCATCAGCTTGTACGGCTACGCACCCTTCAAATTGATGCTCTTGTAATAACGGTTGTAAATCTTCAGGTAAAAAATCACGTCGAATTACAGCCATGTCATCAGTGATCCACGCATCTCTTTGCGGATCAAATTGCCAAAAATGTTGATGTGCGTCTATTTTCATTTATTTGTAAGCTACTGCGGTTTGTTCTTGAACTCCCAAACCATCAATCCCTAATCGCATGACATCGCCAGGTTTCAAATAACGTTGTGGTTTAAAGCCTAAACCGACACCAAATGGAGTTCCGGTTGAAATCACATCTCCAGGTAACAAGGTCATAAACTGACTGATATAGGATACACATTCTTGAATATTAAAAATAAAATCAGAAGTTGACGAATTTTGCAAACGCTCGCCGTTAACTTCTAACCAAAGTGGTAAATTATTACCGTCCTTAATTTCATCTTTCGTCGCCATAAATGGTCCTAAAGGTGCAAACGTATCACAACCTTTTCCTTTACACCATTGCCCTTCTTTTTCAAGTTGAAAAGCACGTTCAGACACATCATTATGCAACACGTAGCCCGCGATATAATCGTCCGCCTCTTCTTTTGAAATATAAGATGCTTTTTTACCAATGACGACGGCCAATTCAACTTCCCAATCTGTTTTTTCACTGTGTTTCGGAATGATCACATTGTCATTTGGTCCAACAATAGCGGTCGTTGATTTAAAAAACAACACCGGTTCTGTTGGCACCTTAGCGTTAGTTTCTTCTGCGTGTTTGGCGTAATTTAAGCCTACGCAAATCAATTTTGAAGGTCGTCCAATTGGCGATCCCAATCTTATACTGTCGTCCACCGTTGGGCAATTGTCTTGGTTCGTATTCAACCATTTTTTTAAACGTTCCAATCCGTTGTTTTCAAAGAACTTTTCGTTAAAGTCCTCGCCAAATGCGCTGACATCAATGCGTTTATTTTCTAATTGAAGACCTGGTTTTTCTTGACCTTCTGATCCGAATCTTATGAGTTTCATTTTAGGATGTTTTTATATTTTATTATTATTTTTTATTGGGCAGAAGAGCATTTTATAGTTCTCGCTCTTTTTATATCTTGGAATATTTCACGAGTGTATTTCCTGAAGAAACCCCTCCGCCTATCGGCACCTCCCTTGAAAAAGGGAAGGAAACCATTTTAACTTTAATTTTTAATATTATTATAATAGATACCTAAAAAACATAGTGCATGTTTTTTAGGTAAGAGTTCCTTCCCGAGTTTATGTTGAGCGCAGCCGAAGTAGGAAGGTTAGGATGGGACTACCCATTCAATTTAATAAACCCACCATCAATAGGGAAATCAGTTCCTGTAATAAATGACGCTTCATCGCTGCACAAATAAAGTGCAAGATTGGCTATCTCAACAGGTTTCCCCATGCGACCAATCGGTTGTGTTTTTGAAAGATTTTCAAACATTTCCTCCTTTTTATCTGGATAATTCTTTTCTATAAAACCGTCCACAAACGGTGTGTGTACACGTGCAGGCGAAATGGTATTACATCTAATGCCATCCTTGACATAATCTTTTGCTACAGAATAAGACATGGTTAAAACAGCTCCTTTCGTCATGGAATAGGCAAATCGGTCATCGAGCCCTACCCACGAAGCAATGGACGCCATGTTAATAATAACGCCTTGTTTCTGTTTTTTAAAATATGGGATTGCCGCTTTCATACCGTTATAAACCCCTTTGATATTAACATTGTATAAACGGTCCAGATCGTCCGAATTGGTGTTTTCAATATTTCCAACGTGTGCTATTCCTGCGTTATTCACTAAAATATCAATACCATGATTTTTAGCGATCTCAGCAAATATAAGTTCCATTTGCTCTTGGTTCGATACATCACATTGATGAAAACTGGCCGAGCCTTTTTCATCTTCGATTTCTGAAACCGTGGCATTGCCATTGTCTGCATTAAAATCCAAAATACAAACGTGTGCACCTTGTTTGGCAAAAGTGGTGGAAATTGCTTTTCCAATCCCACTACCGCCACCCGTGATGATGGCTGTTTTTCCTTTTAAACTGAATATCATACTCATGCTTTTTGTAGTTTTTTAGTCCAGACTTCGCCGTTGGGAAAACTGAATTCCTCTAACGATTCTGGTTTCATTTCAATACTATACCCTGGGAGTTGTGGAGGCATATAAGCTCCATTATTAATAACCACGGGATCAAGAAAATGTTCATGCAAATGATCGACATATTCTATTATGCGATCTTCCATAGTGGCGCTCACGCAGATATAATCGATCATGGACAAATGTTGTACGTATTCACACAATCCAACGCCGCCGGCGTGTGGACATACGGGCACTTTATATTTCGCAGCCATTAATAAAACCGCTAATATTTCATTAACACCACCTACCCGACAACTATCAATTTGGCAAATCTGCAGCGCATCCGCCATGATAAATTGCTTAAACATGACTCGGTTTTGGCAATGTTCTCCAGTCGCTACTTTTATGGGTGCTACTGCTCTTGCAATTTTGGCGTGCCCTAAAATATCATCCGGACTCGTTGGTTCTTCAATCCAATACGGATTGAATTTTTTCAACGACGCCATATTTGTGATTGCTTCTTCCACGTCCCATTTTTGGTTCGCATCCATCATAAGTTGTAAGTCGTCTCCAATTTCCTCACGGATAATCTGCGCTCGACGCATATCGTCCTTTAAATCAGAACCAACTTTTATTTTCATGTGCTTAAAGCCATCTGCTTTCGCTTCTTGGCATAACCTGCGCATTTTATCATCGCTATATCCTAACCAACCAGCAGATGTGGTGTAAGCAGGATAGCCGTTTTTCAATAAGTTATCAATGCGTTCTTGTTTGGAGGCTTCGTTATTTTTAAGAAGTTCTAAAGCTTCATCAGGAGTAATGGCATCTGTGATATAGGTAAAATCAACACATCTGACGAACTCTTCTGGCGACATATCTGCGATTAACTTCCAAAGTGGCTTGCCTTCCACCTTGGCATACAAATCCCACACGGCGTTCACAATAGCGCCCGTAGATAAATGGATCACACCTTTTTCTGGGCCTAACCAACGCAGTTGACTATCTCCGGTAATCATTCTCCAGAAACCGCTCATATTGTCTGTTAATGAATCTAAAGTTTTTCCAATAATTAAGTGCGACAACGATTCAATTGCGGAGACACACAATTCATTGCCACGACCGATCGTAAAAGTAAGACCGTGACCTTCGAAATCCGGATGGTCAGTTTTTAAAATGACATAAGCTGCCGAATAATCTGGATCTGGATTCATCGCATCAGAACCATCTAAGGAATCGCTGGTAGGAAAACGAACGTCTTTGGTTAAGACTTCGGTTATGGTAATTGTTTGTTTCATCTTTAAGTATTGTTTTAGATAATAAGAAAAACACGGATTTTAATCTATTTCATGTGAGCACCTTACAAAGCTAAACTATGTATTGCAATAAATCAACTGAATTTTCCACCCAAACTGATACTAATTTTGCACTTAAGACATTTCTGTCAACACCTTTGTATAATTATAATGTTTTTTCAGATAGGCAGAGGGCGGCATATTTTTTATAATTTTAAACTGTCGATTGAAATTTGAGAGGTTAGTATAGCCCGATTCAAAAGCGATGGCGGCGACATTCAGTTCGTTTTCCATCAACAATTTGCAGGCATATCCGATTCTGATTTCGTTTACGTATTTTGAAAACGTTTTTCGGTGCACGCGTTTAAAAGACCGACTGAATGCCGAAGGATTCATTTTAACCAGATCTGCCACTGTTTTAAGATCCATTTCCTGATTGAAATTCTTAAATATATAGGCGATTACTTGGTTTGATAATTTGGGTTCTTCGGGTTTTAAGGATGCCAAATAACCTGTACTGGCCAATAATTTGTAATCATCGTGTAATGCCAATTGATGCAATACACCAATAAATTGATGGGTTTTATTGAAATCCGTTTCGTCATTCAGGTTGATAATTGTTTGTCTCAATTCTTTTGGGACATTACGGAATCGAACGCCCTGTTCGGCGTTTTTAAAAAGTTGAACAATCGGATTTATTTCGGGCAATTCCAGAAAGCCCTCACCTAAAAAATCTTCCTTAAAATGAATTGAGATGGCTTCAGCGACTAAGTCATTATCTCCTTGAAAATATTTGGGGTCGTTTAACCACATATGTGGCAAGTTTTTTCCGATTAGAACGACATCTTTAGGCTGAAACTTTTTAATGCTGTCGCCAATAAATCGGGTGCCTTTACTTTTTAGTACCGTGACCAATTCCAATTCTGGGTGGTAATGCCAAATTTTTAGAAAATTAGGATAACTATTTTTTCTAACGGAAATAGAGGCGGTTGAATTGCTGCGATCTAATAAATGGAGTTTCATTATTATAAAAATAACACTTTTGGATTACTTATTTGATGGTGGTGCAAAGAAAGTATTAATATGGTGTCATTGTGAGGCACACATTAAAAGCTTCACTCCGAGGCACACATTAAACGCGTCATTGCGAGGCACGAAGCAGTCTCATGAAGAAAAGCCGAACTGCAACCAACAGATTGCTTTGTCGTACCTCCTCGCAATGACACGCACAACACACAGATTGCTTCATCATACCTCCTCACAATGACGCTAATACCTCCCAAACAAATTCGCCTTACGAATGAAACGCATGCTCTTTTCGGTATCCGCGGGGGTTAATAGACTAATGCTCACGAACAAAACAAAAGACATTGAAATTCCAATTATCGCTTGTTTGGCTGAGGCAATTTCCCATGCTACCGGAAGGTCGGCGCCTAAAGCTACCGTAAGATTATAGGTAGAAAATAGCAATCCGAAAACCATGGACACTGTTGCAGCTTTCGAAGTTCCTCGGTGCCATAAAAAGCCCAAAACCAAGGGTACAAAAGCACCACTGGTTAAAAAATCTGAGGCGATCCAAGATATGGTTAGCACCGACTGAATATTTAAAGCCATAAATAAAGCTACGGCAGCCATAATAAAAGTTGAAATCCGGGCGACCATCACACTTCGTTTAGGACTTGCGGTTTTATCAATGTATTTCTCATAAATGTCAATGGTCAATGATAACGCACCCGTATTAATGAGTGAATCCATGGTGGACATTATTGCCGAACATAATCCCACAAACAAGATTGCGCTTAATAAAGGACTGCTTAATTTACTGATAAGATCAGGAATGATTCCCGTTTCAGGAACGGTTTCGTAGAGCACGGAAGCGAACATTCCGGTATAGGTTACCATAAGATATAAAGGAATAAACGCTAAAAAACTAAACAGCATCATCTTTTTGGCATCCGATCCTTTTTTGGCTGCTGAGATGCGTTGCCAAATATTGGCCTGTATCATCCAAGAAGTTCCAAATGTGATTACATAGGCCAAATTATCCGCCACGTTAGAAAAAAATGAAGTGTATCCTTCTTTGGCATTCGCTATCGCATTTATTTTAACGGCCTCCAAACCGCCAGATTGTGAGTAGGTAAGCCAGAACAAGAAAATACCCGTAAATAAGAAAAACACAAATTGCAGTAAATCGGTAAGTACAACCCCTTTAAATCCGCCAAACATGGAATATGTCAATACGATGACGGTTCCTAAGATGCATCCATTGCCATAACCGATATCAAAAAAAGCATGAAAAAACCGTCCCATAACAATGACTTGTACCGCTGATGCAATTACCATGAAAATAATGATAAAGATGGTCAACATTAAAGATGCGTTGTCATTATAGCGCTGACTCATAAGCTCAGGTTGCGAGATGGTTCCAATATTCCGAATGCCTTTTGAAAAGAGATACATTAAAGCCGTTGCTATTAAAACTGGCACTCCATAAATCCAAAAAGAACTTAATCCGTTATTATGGGCATGATCGACCAAGTCGATTGCTGAACCTCCACCCCACCAAGATGCGATGAATGTTATGGCCAACAACCACGCGGGTAATTTACGGGAAGCTAAAAAGTAATCCTCACTGCTGTCATTTTTACTGTTCCATACGCCTATCGCAATTATGGCGATTACATACAGGGATAATAAGACAATGGTTATCGTAGTTCGAGACATTAATGAGGGTATCTGAATTATAAAAAGTGCAAATTTACGTTTATTTGGGTCATGGCAAAAAGATAAAATGACACATTATTGTGCGGGAACTTGAATAAAAGCAATCTGTAGGTCGAGAATTCGTCTATTTATTCATGAGATTATTCATTGTCTTTTATTGTTTTTTTAAGGTATTCACGAATACTATGTATTTGCTTCGTCGTGCCTCCCCGCAATGACAGAAGAACATAAAAAACCCTGTAAATACTTTTATTTACAGGGTTCTTAACAATTTTATACACTGAGGATTTAATTCGCAATCTGGCTCAACTTATTATACTTTTCAATATGATTAAGAAATTCGGTAAGATTCTTTTTTATTTTTAAACCAACTTTTCGGCATTTACTTTCAACCAATATTCTAGAAACAAGTGTAGCGTCATTTTCTTTCTCCTTTTTCACTTGTACCTGGCCGTTTGGAAAATAAATGGTTAGAAATGCGCCTTGGTCTTGCTGAAGAAAAGAAAATTCAACACGCAGCCAATTGATAAATTGATCATACTTTTCAGAACATGAAAAGGACTTCTCAAAATTCCAATGGAAACTTTGTTCTTTTAAGTTTGTGTTTTGTTTCATTTCTAAATTCAACTTAGGTCTCTAAAAAAAGCACACATCGAGTGTTTTTATTTATTGACGAATTATCCGTAGAATAACCTACACGACATTCAATCCTAATCCGTGATTACGGTTTTCCATTTTAAAGAACAGTGCATTGATTATTTTTTTACCAACACTCTTATAATCATCGGACTTTAAACTGAGGTCTTCTAATTTTTTAACGATGGTTGGAAAAATATGAGCTTCAGCGCTTTTCTTAAGTTCTTCCAATCCAGTGGATGACCCTAAAACTATGACACCGTCAATACCGCCGTTCCTTAAACTTTTTAAACAGCCATATTCTTCATTTTCATAATTCAGATATTGCTGAACTACTACACGATAGCCATTTTCAAAAGCAACATGCTGGATACTATTCAGCATACTTCCATAGATTTTGGAATCAATTTGAGGTACAATTACGGCGATTGTATGACTTTTTTGTGACCTCAAAGCAATGGCCGAATTGTTAGGTACAAAATCATGACTCTCGGCTAAATCTTTAATAATTTTTCTGGTCTTTTCACTAATATCCTTCTTGTCTCGTAATGCTTTCGAGACCGTTGACACAGAATAACCGCTCATTTGCGACAAGGTTTTCATAGTTACTTCCATCATAATTCTTTTCTAAAAGTTAAAAGTGCCATCTCACAAAGGCCTCCATGGCTGCATAATGTGCTAATCCTAATTTATCATACAGCGCTGCAGTTTCTTTATTTCTGTCTTCCGCACGTTGCCAAAATTCTCTCGCGTCCGAACCTTGAAACACGACCCCATCTTTTTGTGATTGATGCTTAAATATTCCATGTCGTTTTTCCAATACTTGATCTGGGCTCATAGGCACTGCCATTTCAATTTCGTCGATGCCCCATTCTTGCCAAGCGCCTCTGTACAACCATACCCAGCAATCTTTCATAAATGGCTTCGCTTTCAATCTCCTTACCGATTCAAATACCGCATCCAAACATACTTTGTGCGTTCCGTGAGGATCTGCTAAATCTCCAGCAGCATAAATTTGATGTGGTTTTATTTTTTCGATAAGATCTACAGTCAACTGAATATCTTCTTCTCCTAAAGGATGTTTATCAATCGTTCCCGTTTCGTAAAATGGTAATTCCATAAAATGGATTTGACTATCCGGTAAACCGACGAAGTGACTCGTGGCTCTCGCTTCTCCTTTTCTAATTAATCCTTTGATATAGCGTGTTTCGGGAATATCAATCTCACTTGATTTTTTATTTTCAAGTGCTTTAACCATCTTTTTGTAAATCGTTTGAGTCGCATCGCTTTCGATCTCAAATTTGTCGTTATAATCCACCACAAAACTTGCAAAACGCAAAGCTTCTTCGTCTGCGACGGCAATGTTTCCTGAAGTTTGATAAGCTACGTGCACCTCATGACCTTGTTCTTGTAGTCTTTTAAAAGTACCACCCATACTAATGATATCATCATCAGGATGTGGACTGAAAATCAACACACGTTTTTTAGCTGGTTCCGCACGTTCTGGACGGTTGCTATCATCGGCGTTAGGTTTTCCTCCTGGCCAACCTGTAATCGTATGTTGAACTTTGTTGAATATTTTAATATTGATATCGTAGGCTGGACCAAAATCTGCCAACAAATCGCTCATTCCGTTTTCGATATAATCAGCATCTAATAGCATTAAAATAGGCTTATCAAGATGTAAGGCCAACCCTAAAACTGCTTTTCTGATAAGTCTGTCCGTCCAGGTCACTTTTTCAACTAACCAAGGTGTATTGATACGGCTCAGCTTTGAGGCCGCTTCTTTATCCAGTACGTAAGTAGCATTATTATGCTCTTGCAAAAAGGAAGCTGGCACTTGATTGGTAACTTGTCCTTCTACGGAAGTTTTAACAATTGAGGCTTTACTTTCTCCCCAAGCCATAAGAATGACCCGCTTGGCCTCCATAATTTTTTTAACTCCAATTGTGATTGCCGTTCTTGGCGTATTGGATAATCCGGCGAAATCCTTGCTGGCCGCAACTCTTGTGATATGGTCCAAAGCGACTAAACGTGTTTTGGAGTTTTGTAATGAACCAGATTCGTTAAAACCAATATGTCCATTACCGCCAATCCCTAAAATTTGAAGATCAATCCCTCCAAAAGCTTCGATTTTTTTCTCGTAGGCGTTACAGTAATCTGCAATTTCTTCTTTGGATAATCTTCCGTCAGGAATGAAACAGTTTTCTGGAAGAATGTCTATTTGATCAAAGAGCATTTTTTTCATAAAACGCACGTAGCTATTTACGGAATCTGGCTCCATGGGATAGTATTCATCCAAGTTAAAGGTAACGACGTTTTTAAAGCTTAAGCCATCTTCCTTGTGCAAACGCACTAATTCAGCATAAAGACTTTTTGGAGATGACCCTGTTGCCAATCCTAAAATACAGGGTTGTTTTTGAGATTGTTTTACTTTGATAAGATCTGCTATTTCTTTTGCAACGGCTTTAGAGGCTACCTGAGAATCCTCAAACATAACCGTATTAGTGTTCTCAAACCTTTTTTCAAAACCAGTAGCTTTATCGATTGTGCTTTTTAACATGACCTATGAGTTTAATTATTTATAACTTTAATTTTATTTTCTAATATGCGATCCATAACCCAAGCGGCTTGGGCTGCGGTATCTCCTGTTGAAGGATGCGATGCCCCTCCTAACAAGTCTGTTTTTAAGTTCTGAACATGGTACCATTGTATATGTTCGGGATTTGCGATGGTTAAACTTTCGACCTCATCATCGCACTCTAAAACAATTGGTACTTCTCCAAATACAGAAAAACTAATATTGCCTTCATTGCCGTAGATTTTAACCACGTCCTCGCGTTTATCCGCGCCAAAATCCCAAGTTCCAAATCCAGTAACTCCTGAACTATGGCTCCATTGGCCTGTGACGTTATCATTGGCCGTGTAAAGTCCTTGCTTATTTACCGCCGACCCCTTTGCTTCTGTGATTGTTCCCAATAAAAACGCAAACAGATCCAATCCGTGGGAAGCCAAATCATCAAAATAACCGCCAGGAGCGATGTTGGCATCGGTTCGCCAATTATATGCTTTTGACTTATCGATGTCATTGGCTGGCTTACTAAAATGCCAATGCACATGTCTGATTTTTCCGATTTTATTTTGGTCGATCCATTCCTTTACTTGCAAGAACCTTGGTAAGGACCTTCTATAATAAGCTACAAACAAAGGCAGATTTCTATCTTCGAAAGCTGCATTGATTCGTAAGCAAGCTTCATAAGTTGGGGCCATTGGTTTTTCAATGCAACATATTTTGCCCGCTTCTGCCACTTTTAAGGCATAATATTCGTGCGAATCGGGAGGCGTGGCAATATAGATGGCATCAATTTCCGGGTGGTTAATCAACGCATCCGCATCCGTAAAAAAATGAGGGACATTATGACGTTCGGCATAATCTTCTGCTTTGGCTGCATCTCTTCTCATGACTGCAAAAAGCTCGAACCCTTCCGTTTTTTGATAGGCAGGCGCACTCTTTAGCTCGGTCACACTACCACAGCCAATCATTCCCCATTTGTATACTTTAGTCTCCATAATTTTTAAAATAGCACCTCATTTACAACAACTCTATTAAATCTGTATTTAATTATTTCGTCCAACTTTTGATCTTGTGTCCTTTAATTGCGAAAAACAAAACGATAAGATAGCAAGGAATTAAAATCCAATAACTGCTTGTTGATGCTGTTGATAGCGTCGCAGCATCCTGAACACCATTAGCCACCATCTCGTGCTTTCCGGCATCAACCAGACGTCCGTATAAAGGCGGAATGATCGCCCCACCCGAAATGGCCATAATCAATAATGCAGAACCCGTTTTGGTATGCCTTCCTAAACCATCTAAGGTTAGTGGCCATATAGCTGGCCAAACCAATGCGTTAGCAATACCTAATGCCGCAACAAATAGAACCGAGGTAAATCCTGTGGTGGCCAAAATACAGAAACTGAAAATAATTCCTAAAATGGCACTAATGATTAAGGCCGTTTTTTGTTTGATGTATTTGGGTATTAAGAAGACTCCCAAAGCGTAAGTTCCTACCATGGCCATCAAGGTATATGTAGTAAAGAATTTAGCATCGGTCGCAGGAATCCCAAGGGAAATTCCGTAAGCTATAATCGTATCTCCAGCAATAACCTCAGCGCCAACATATACAAACAAGGCTAAAACACCTAACCATAACTGTGGATATTGAAAAATGGTTTTTGAAGTTTTTACGCCACCTACCACTTCATCATCCACGATTGCTTCCACATGAGGTAATGACGCTTTTCTAATCAATAAAGCAAAAATAAATAAGACCACCGCCATTACGATATAAGGCGTGTGCACACTATCAGCCATGGTATTTAAGAGCACATCTTTCTCTTCATCCGAAACGGTACCTATTTTCGCATTTACATCGTCAATACCTGATAATAATATGGCGCCAAATATTAAAGAACCTAGCGCACCGGCAACTTTATTTGCAATTCCCATCATCGCCATACGTTTGGCACCACTTTCAATAGGCCCTAAAATGGTAATGTAAGGATTAGCCGCAGTTTGACAGATGGTCATTCCAATACCTTGGATGAAAATGGCCACTAAAAAAAGAGAATAAGTACGCCCATCGGCCGCCGGAATAAACACCAAAGCACCAACAGCCATAATGGCTAAACCTAATGAGATCCCGTTTTTATATCCAATTTTATTAATGATATAAGAAGCGGGCAAAGCCATGACCACAAAAGATATGTAAGAAGCTGTAGCCACCAAATAAGATTGGGCCTCAGTAAGCTCATTGATGGTTTTCATGAATGGGATTAATGCACCATTAATCCAGGTTACAAAACCAAAAATCGCGAAGAGTCCTCCAATAATTGCAATTGGGACAAAGTTGTTTTTAGATGTAGTACTCATAAGGACATGTTTTCGGTTAGTGACATATTAATTGTTGTTTTTGGTTTTGTAATCGAATGTATAAAATTTAATGAGCGTCTATAAAATGTGAACTTAAACTTATTAAACACCCAGTTTTTCACTCAAACTCTGCATGAGTTTAAATTGATTTTTAGCACGATCCAAATTATGATCGGCGTATTTTGTTTTGAAGTAGATATCTCCATTGAGATAATCCGTTAAAAAGCGTAACCCGATAATAAAAATCATGGTTTTCGCACCCAACGGCAGATATTTTAATTCTAATGGAGTTAGAGATTTGCCCATTTTCTTTAAGAACCCTTCGGTATAGGCATTGTAATAATCGAGGTTAAACTCTACAAGATCCAGATTGGCTTCGTCTTCTGCTGCGGTATTACAACTCGTTCTGATGGCATCTCCAAAATCATAATGCACAATTCCTGGCATTACAGTATCGAGATCTATCAGGCACAAGCCCTTTTCTTTCTTATTAAAAAGAACATTTGAAATTTTGGTATCGTTGTGGGTCACACGCATTTTAATTTCTCCGGATTCCTTAAGTTTTTGAAGAATGTGCATTTCTTCTTTAGAATTGTGCACGAGTTCTACATAGGGTTTCGCTTTTTCTATGCGCTCTTTGTTGGCTTTGGCCAAAGCTTCTTCAAATTGCCCGTATCTAAAAGGCATATCGTGAAAATTGGGAATTACCTCGGTCAATGTTGAGGCGTCAAAATCATTGGTAAGCGTCAAAAACTGGCCTAATAACCGACCTCCTTCATAAGCTACTTCTATATTTGGAACGGTCATGTGCGTGACACTTTTGTCAATAAACTGCATGAGGTTCCAATAATTCCCTTCATCGCCTCTATAATAAGATGCGCCAGTATTGGTCTTGAAGAATTTAAGAATGCGCCGTTTTTGTTTCTTTAGTGAAAGATGCTGCAGTTTTTCTTTGATATGTTGACTGATGGCCACTTTGTTCTCAATAAGTCCTGGCACATCTGGAAAAACACCGTGATTAATGCGTTGCAACACATAATAGGGCTTCGCCTTTGTTTTAATTAAATAGGTATCGTTGATGTGACCTGATGCCAACTCCTTAAAGCTGTCAAAATCAGAATCATGCTCGAATTGTTCAAAAATATATTTTAATCGCTCTGCTTTCATCTTACCATAAGTTTATTGGATACACACCTTGCTCCTTCAATTTTCCGATGGCGGCTTGTACTATTTCTTTATCCTCTATATAAGTTACTCCGAACCATTGTGCGTCAGATTTCAGGACTTCAACACTGGCTTTGTCCGATCTTAAAATCTCATTGACCACGTAAGGAATAAAAAATTCTGCTTTTGGGTTGTTTTTATTGACTTCTAAAAACGAATCAAACAATTCGCCTCCAAACTCAAAACATTTAGGAGTAAAGCCCCAGAAATTCATGGAAACGATGGTGTTGCCATCAATCGGAATAAACTTTCCGTTGGCATCCAATCTCATTAATTCTCCATCAATTTTTTCAATGTGCGTACGCTCCGTGACATCGACCAAAAAACCATCTTTGTTGACTTCACACTCGCCTCTGGCCACATGGCCATGATCTGACACCGTGTTTTTAAGGAGATAGGCCATCATATTGAAATCATAAGAATCCTTGTCTTTTTCTGACAAAGATTTAGCCATAACCATGAACGCTTCCCTACCGTAAAAATCATCCGCATTGATGATGGCGAAATTTTCTTTAACAACGTCCTTAGCCATTAACAAAGCATGGCCTGTACCCCAAGGCTTTGTTCTGTCAGGATTTTTATATTTTTTGGGAACACTGTCAAACTCCTGGAACACATACTCCACCTCAGCTTTTCCTTCTAATTTAGTTCCGATAAGTTCTTTAAACTCTTTTTCAAAAGTCTTTCTTATAATGAACACAAATTTTCCAAACCCAGCTTGAAGCGCATCATAGATTGAGAAATCCATGATGGTGTCGCCTTGGGGTGTAAATGCATCCATTTGTTTCAAACCACCGTACCTACTGCCCATCCCTGCTGCCAAAATGACTAATGTTGGTTTGTTTGTTTCTACCATTTTTTTTGTTTTTATTTGCCAATTGAACTAAAACTATTGATATTCACACAAAAGGTTTTACAATTAATGCGACCCAATTCTCAGTCTTATGTCAGTCTTAATACAAACCTAGCCTTTAATTTTGAAATAATCAACGGTATTCTTAAATTGTGCTCGAACACAGCGTCGCTAATATAAGCATCTCTTGTGTGTTTTACAAATGTGAATGATGAAAAAATATACGATAAAAGATATTGCCCAATTAGCAGGCGTTTCAAAGGGAACAATTGATAGGGTAATCCATAATAGAGGTAACGTTGCCAAAGACGTCGAAGACAAAGTAAAACAGCTACTTTCGGACATTAATTACCAACCCAATCTTATAGCTCGAAACTTAAAAAATAACAAAGTTTTTAAGATTGGAGCCTTGTTACCTGACCCAGAAAAAGATCCCTATTGGGATGTGTGCATGGATGGCATCAATACCGCTTTATCAGAGTTTAATGCTTTTGACGTGCGGATCAACACTTTTTTATTTGACCCTACGAGTACTGCTGATTTTTTGAAAAACAATGAAGCGATGCTCCAGACCTCTCCTGACGTTATCTTGATGGTTCCGTTATTTTATAAAGAAGCGAAAAGGGTGCTGGAACACTACCAATCCTTGAACATCCAAGTATGCACCTTTAATAATCAAATTACCACCTCTTCAGCAACCTTCATTGGACAGGATTTGTACCAAAGCGGTAGAGTGGCTGCAAAATTATTGCATAGCATTAATGCCGGCGGCGATATGGCAATCATTCATATTGATGAACAATATAAAAATGCGGTTCACATGCAAGAAAAAGAAAAAGGCTTTAAAAGTTATTTTGAAGATGTAGGTAATTACGAAGGCCAGATTTTAAAATGCAAATTAAAACATGGGGAAGCGGAAGACAAATTAAGCGTCTTTCTATCAAAACATCCACATTTAAAAGGAATTTTTGTCACGAATTCAAAAGCTTTCCATGTGGCAAGAGTACTACAAACCGAAACTAAAAGCCAGATTAAATTAGTGGGTTACGACCTTCTCTTTGAGAATATAAATCATCTGAAGAATGGTGTTATCGATTTTCTAATTCATCAAAACCCACGACAACAAGCTTATTTGGGCATGAAGTTTTTAATTGAACATTTAGTGTTTGAAAAACAGATTCCAGAGCAGTTTCTGTTACCTATCGATATTATTAATTCAGAAAATGTCGCGCCATTTTTGAGATCCTAATACGCATCCAGTTTCAACTTGCCGAACGATGATGCGATATGAAAGTTGGGTGATTCCGTTTTAGGATCGATCCACGTAATCCAGGTTGGCTCAAACTGCCCGTTGGATTGTTGGTTGTATTTGGCACGATAAATACCTGCTTCAATAGTTCCATCTTTCTGAAGGAGTTCAAATTTTTTCAGCGAAGAAATACTAATTGCCACTTCCACCGTAAAATAGGTCGCAGTTATATCAGAATTTATTGTAATATCCTCTTTAGGCCAATTCCATGTGTAATCAAATTGTCGGTTTGGACGGGCTATAAAATCCTGAACCCGTGCCAATGGATCTATTTCAAGACAGTAATAAGGATCGAGAAGCTTATTAGATCTTAAAAACAATTCTACTCGATCAGAATTGTCGACACTTTTTTTCGAATCGTCTGTACTATCAATGTGAAGTGAACTATCAGTGACCTTGTAGGACACAAATAAATGTTCTCCGTCGTGAATGGCCCGAAACTCAATATCCTCAACATCTTCAACGTGCCATGGGGAAGAGAAGTCATTTAAAACATCAGCTTTCTCCCATAACGGATGATCCGCCTTTCCGTTGATAACCATATGACTGAGGTCAATCTTACTTACTTTATATGTTTTCATCTCACTATTTAATCTAATTTACAAATACGTACTAACCGTCAGAAATGTTCAGAATTATTACTAATTTAAAAGTCCAAATATTCGAGGTAACCACAAACTTAATTCTGGGATAAAGGTTACCAATATCAAGGCAATAACCATGGCTACAAAAAGTGGCATGAGTGGTTTTACTACCTTTTCAATAGTCGTTTTGGCTATTCCAACCCCCACAAACAGCACAGATCCGACGGGTGGCGTACAGAGTCCTATACACAAGTTCAACACCATCACGATCCCAAAATGCACCGGATCCATTCCTAATTTTGTAATAATCGGTAAGAATATTGGGGTAAATATCAAGATGGCCGGGGTCATATCCATAAATATACCCACAAGCAATAATAAAATATTTATAATCAATAGAATTACAATTGGATTATCGCTTAGCCCTAATAGAAGGTTACTCAAATCTTGAGGAATATTTTCATAGGACATAACCCACGACATACTCATGGAAGCGCCAATCAACAACATCACTATTGCTGTGGTGCCGGCAGAGTCCAAAAGAATTTGAGGCAAATTTTTTGTTTTTATTTCTTTGTAATAATAACCTAAGATCAGGGTGTATAAAACAGCCACGGCTGATGCTTCAGTCGCTGTAAATATTCCAGCTACTATACCGCCCATGACCACGACTAATAACATTAAACTAGGAAAAGCTCTGACGAATGTTCGGGCTATCGCTTTAAATGAACTTCTTTCTCCAACTTTATAGCCTTTCTTCTTTGCCCAAAATGAAGCCACGATCATCAGAAAAATACCCGTCAAGATTCCAGGGATATATCCGGCCAAAAATAGCGCCGCAATGGACACACCACCACTGGCCAGCGAGTAAACAATAAGCACATTACTTGGCGGAATAACCAATCCAACAGTTGACGACGTTATATTTACAGCCGCTCCAAATTCCCTCGAATAGCCCTCCTTCTCCATTTCTGGACCCAAAATACTCCCCATGGCTGAAGCAGATGCCATGGCTGAGCCAGCGATTGCTCCCATCAGCATGGCAGCAACTACGTTAATTAGTGCTAACCCACCTGGTAGCGCACCAACCAAGGTTTTTGCAAAGTCAATTAAACGATGCGCAATACCCCCTTTGTTCATCAATTGTCCTGAGAGTACAAAAAATGGGATTGCCAATAATGCAAAACTGTCTAATCCAGTGGCTATTCGTTGCGATACTGTTGTTAATGCAGGAAGCAGAGAAATACTGGTCATCATGGTCAGCAAAGCCGAGATGGCAATACTCCAAGCTACTGGAACACCTATGAGCAATAATCCAAGGAAACTGACGATTAAAACGAGTACAGGTAAATATTCCATTTAGAAATTTTTAAGGTAGATGTCTGATATTTTATAATATATGATAAGGCTGCCACTGATAGGAATGATCAAATAAACCAAGGCCAGCGGAATTTGCAAGGCTGGAGAATGTTGATCAAGGATATAAGTAATGTAGACCAACCTTAAACCGCCAACGACTAAGGCTGCAAAACAAAAAAGAATAACGATACAATAGACGAAAATTTTAAGTTTTACCTGTTTTTCCTTTTTCAGAAGCTTCGGCAATAAGTCGATGGCCACGTGCATTCTCTTACCAGATATATAAGCTGCACCCAAAACCCCGACCCAAATCATCAGATAGCGTGCAAGTTCATCCGTAAATGAACTCGGAGCGCCCATAACAAATCTTGTAAACACCTGCCAAAGAACGTTTATAACCATAACGCCCATAATAATAGCAAGTACATATCCTAAATACTGGTCTATTCTATTTCGGATTTTCATTTTTATTGAATTGGTTGTTTATATGTTTTACTAATCTTTGCTAATTATAAAGTTTTACAAGCATCGTTAGTCTACCGCTTGAATCTTCTCAATCAGACTGTACATTTCAGCATTATCCTTATAAGCCTCATACACTGAACTTACTTTCTCCTTAAATGGCGCTTTGTCGGGTCTTGTGACCGTAACACCAGCTTTTTGAACTGCAGCGAGAGCTTCCTCTTCCGCAATTGCCCACAATTTTCTTTGATACTGTACGGAAGCGTCTGCAGCCTCTTGCACCCAACCTTTTTCTTCTTCACTCAATGAATTCCAAAGATGTGTACTCATAATAAGCACATCAGGAATGGTGGTATGTTCATCTAAAGAGAAAAACTTACAGACCTCATAATCCCTGGTCAAAAAGAAGGTTGGTGGATTATTTTCGGCACCATCCACAACACCTTGCTGTAATGCCGTATATAATTCGCCCGACGAAATTGGGGTTGGTGCGCCGCCCATACTTTTAATCATGTTCATCGCAGTTACGCTTTCCATGACTCTAATTTTTAATCCTTTGAGATCATCAGGTGTTGTTACCGGAGCCTTCACAGTATAAAAACTTCTACTTCCCGCATCATAATAACCTAAACCCTTTAACCAATATTTCTCACCACCGTTCAGAAGATCCTTCCCGATTGGGCCATCCAAAACTCTGAAGGTTTGTGCTTTGTCTTTAAATAAATAAGGCAACCCGAAGACTTTCATGTTCGGTGAAAAATTTTCCATAACTGCGGCAGATACTTTGGTCATTCCAAGACTTCCTATTTGTAATAATTCCAAACACTGACGTTCAGAACCCAATTGTTGGTTAGGATAGATATTTAATTTTAAGCTGCCTCCGGACTTTTTTTCCAATTCTTCGCCCATAAAAGCCATGGCCTTGTGTACAGGGTGGTTTTCGTCCAGTCCGTGGGCCAATTTAATTGTTTTTCCTTCTTGGACCGATTGACAAGAAGTAAAACCAATCATGAGAATTACCACAATTAATTTCAATACATATTCCTTCTTCATAGTAACTATGATTTACTTCTCAATGAACTAATCGTTCCAATGGTCCATTTTACCTGTTGTTCTAATTTCTGAAAATCTTTTTCTTTCAAAATTTCTTTGGTAATCAGTTGCGATCCCATCCCTACGCAGGTCGCTCCTGCATCGAACCATGCCTTTAGATTTTCTTCGTCGGGAGATACGCCACCAGTAGGCATAATATTAGTCCACGGTTGTGGACCTTTGATGTTTTTTATGAATTTTGCCCCAAAGCTATCGCCCGGGAAAAGCTTCACGATTTCACAGCCCATTTCTTCCGCTTGTGCAATCTCAGTTAAAGAGCCACATCCTGGAGACCATAATACTTTTCTTCTATTACAAACAATAGCAATGTCTTTACGAAATACAGGGGTAACGATAAAATTGGCCCCTAATGCCATAAATAAAGAAGCAGATGCTGCATCCGTCACAGAACCTGCGCCCATGACCATTCCTGGTAATTCTTTAATCGCATATTTCGTTAGTTCTCCAAAGATTTCATGAGCAAAATCGCCACGAGCGACAAATTCCATCACACGCGCCCCACCATCATAACAAGCTTTCAGAACTTGTTTGCTCAATTCTAAATCTTGGCTGAAAAATAAAGGCACTAACCCTGTTTCTTTCATGATTGTTGCCACTTCTATTCTTGAAAATTGTGCCATAAACTGTTTTATTTTTTTACTCTTAAATTTTTAAATTATCTCGATACAATCCCAGATGCATTGCCCTTTACCATCTCCTCAACTTCATCAATAGTTGCCAGGTTAAAATCGCCCGAAATGGTGTGTTTTAAACAGCAGGCGGCCACCGCAAAATTGATGGTGTGTTGCGGATCAAATTCTTTATTCAGCAAGCCATAAATAATGCCACCCATAAACGCATCGCCACTGCCAACTCTGTCCACCACTGGCGTAACCTCTCTTAAAGCAGCGGTATAAAGCTGGTCTTTATCATAAAAAATACCACCTATTTGCTGGTGTGATGCACTTATAGAATAGCGCAAAGTCGTTGCCGCATATTTCAGATTCGGACAGTATTCAAAAAGTAAGTTATAAAATCGTGGTAGACTTTCAGTAGCCTTGTATTCTGGATTGACTTTGTCTTTGCCGAGCATCATAAAAGCGGTATCTAAATCGCCCAAGATGACATTACTATATTTCAAAAGTTCTGGCATGATATCTTTTGGCTCCTTTCCATATTGCCATAATTTTGATCTGTAATTGAGATCGGAGGTAATGAGAATCCCCATTTTGCTGGCCACTTTAACAGCCTCCAGACAAACGTCAGCAGCATTTTGTGAAATTGCCGGCGTGACCCCACTCCAATGAAAAACGCTCGTATTTTGAAACACTTTTTCCCAATCGATCATGCCGACCTTAATATCCGCCATGGCCGAATGATTCCGGTCATACACCACCTTACTGCCTCGGGTTCCGGCACCTGTTTCTAAAAAATAGATGCCAAGACGTTCCCCGCCAAAAACAATGTTTTCTGAGGCTACGTTCCGCTTGCGGATTTCCAGTAAGGCTGCTTTCCCAATATCATTGTCTGGGAGTCGGGTCACAAATTCCGTAGGAATACCGTAATTAGATAAGGATACAGCCACATTAAATTCGCCGCCACCGTAATTGGCCATAAAAAAATTGGCTTGAGAAAACCTTAAATGGCGCTCCGTGGATAGACGTAACATGATTTCCCCGAAGGTGACTACTTTTTGCATTGGATAATGTGGTATTAAACTTTAGGTTGATTTACTAATATTAAGCTATTAATTGAATTCTTCCGACAAGCATCTTAAGATGCTAAATTCAGAAATCGTCCATAAATCCAAGGGGGTGTTACAAACCAATTAAGAGGGCATTGAACGAGACGTAGCTTACAAACTGCACATACCCTGAGCTTTACAAATTTACCTGGATTTTGATATTTAAATTTCTTAAAAATCTATTTTCTTACAGCTTCCAATTTCTTCTTTAGTTCCATAACCTTCTTTGGAAATTTATCAGCAAGATTTGTGGTTTCTCCGATGTCTTTGCTCAAATCATACAGTTGTGGTTGTAATGAATTTCCCAATTCAATATTGACCAGTTCATTCTTTTTGGGGCCTTTAGCTGGTGCAATATATTTCCAATTATCTTGAATAATGGCCAAATTATCAGTTATTCCTTGCTCGATTAAAAATTCTCGATCTTGAGTTGATTTGCCCAATAGCACATCAAGCATATCATGGCTATCTCTGCTTTTGGTATTGGTCCCAAACATTTTGGAAAAAGATGCCATCAAATCTATTTGTGAAATTAGTGCATCAGAAACCTTTGGATCTATTGTTCCTGGCCAACTGACCATCATTGGGACTCTTGTTCCTGCTTCAAACACAGAATACTTCCCTCCTCTTAATGGTCCCCAAGGGTTATGTCCATTAAGCTGTGTCACAGCACCATCCACATACCCATCATCCAATACAGGTCCATTATCACTTGAAAAAATAATAATCGTATTTTTTTCAATGCCTAAGTATTCCAATTGGTTCATAATTTCGCCGACCGCCCAATCCAATTGAAGAATGGCATCGCCGCGATATCCCAATCCACTTTTATCTTTAAACATGGTAGAAGGCATGCGCGGTACATGGGGCTCGGTTAAGGCGTAATACAAGAAAAAGGGTTGATCCCTATTATTTTGGATGTATTCATTGGCTTTGTAGAGAAAAGTCATGGGCATTTCTTCATCGGTCCACCGTGCGCGATTGCCGCCACTCATATAGCCAATTCTTCCAATGCCGTTCACAATTGTATTATTATGGCCATGGTTTGGTGAAGATTGCATTTTAAGTAATTCCGGATTTTCCAAACCAGTTGGATCATTTCCTACTTTCTTGCTGTAATTCACTTCAATAGGATCTGTGACGTCTAATGCAACCACATGATGATTTTCCATAAATACAGTCGGCACACGATCGGCCGTGGCTGGAAAAATAAACGAATAATCAAAGCCTGTTTCGTTAGGCCCAGGTTTTACTTCGCCATTCCAGTTTTTTGCCACCGCATCTCCAAGACCCAAATGCCATTTTCCAACAATAGCCGTTTTATAACCTGCTTGCTTAAATATTTTTGGTAATGTAGGCTGATCGGTAGGAACAATTAGAGCGGCATCTCCAGGTAAGATTCCTGTACCACTTTGTCGCCATGGATATTCTCCGGTCATAATGGCATATCGTGATGGTGTACAGGTAGCTGAAGTAGCGTGTGCATTGGTAAAACGAATGCCCTTGCTTGCCAATTTATCAAGATTAGGTGTATTTATTTTTGTCGCGCCATAACTACTGACGTCGCCATACCCTAAATCATCGGCTAGAATAAAAATGACGTTTGGTTTTTGTTGGGCGGTTACGATGAAGGCTGATAATAAAAGGAAGGTTAAGCTTAGGATATTTTTCATCTAATTAAATTTTATGTTGGTTTTTGGTTGTAATGAACAGCTGTATTAGCTCCACCAAAATACTGAAAATTTACGGAGTATGAAGGAAATTCGCAGGTTTTTACAAGTAAGCACACACTAAAACATAGGTTATATAACGTGTTGGCAAACGTTCTTGAGTAATATAAATACTATTACAATACCAGTTATAATTACATTGAAAAAAGTGAGTTTTGAACTTAAATTCATATTCTTACTAATTTTAGTCAACTTGTCATTTTCTACCCAATAATTTATAATTCAATTAAGCAAAATTCTGATACAAATAAGAGCCTTGAAATCATTATTATTTAGCCTATTTTTTATATACATTGTTATCAATTCGCTCTTTATGTTTTATCGAATTATAAATATTTAAATCATCATCTATTTTCAGAAATGCCAAGAATATTAATTTCAAATAGCTAAAATAAGCGTACTCATGTTTCTGAATTTCATTTGGGTTTGCTTGAGTTCCGTGCACATAACTATTTTTTAAGTCTAATCCATTTGTGAATTCACTTTTGTTTAAGAAATAATTAAAATATGCTTGTTCTGGTTTTGAAAATAAAAGGCTCTCAAAATAAATAATATCTTCAATTATCATTTGCTGAACTTCTTTTTGGAAGTTAATTGGATAATGGTAAAAGGAGCCTACTTCGTTGTCGTGTAAATCTTTAAAAATCAAAACTCTCGGCAAATTTGTGATTTGAATAAAATCTTTATTATCTACAGAGATAAATCCTTTCTTCATAAGATAATTCAATCTAGGTTTTTGATGTTCTTCGTAATTACCAAATTTTACTTTTTCATTTGATAGTAATTCAAAAAATGTATTGTATTTTTTTTCTTTGAATGGCTCAACATAAGCAAGAAGAGTTTGGTCAGAGAAAAATATACTTGAGCATCCAACCATCACTTCATTTTTTTTATTGAAATAGATGTATTTATTTTGGTTTAGACTTGGAATATCTTTTATGGCAGAAGGAGATGAGGATATTTGCAATAGTTCAAAATCAATGTTCCCTTCTTCTACAAAGAGTTTAAATTGTTTCAATGCAGATTCAAATTCAGGTGCTAATAACCTAACTTTTTCAAAATATGAGGTTGCTGTGGGTATCGAAAACCTAGCATTGTCCGCAAATGCATATCTTTCTTGGAATGAAGCTGTAAAAACAGAGTGCAGAATATCCTCTAATGCAATATAAAACTCACTAAGAACTTTGTTGTAACCGAATATTTGGCCTTGAGAGGTCATTTCGGACAATGAAAATGTTGTTCCTCCTCTGTACTCATTATGAGACTGCATACCCATGATCCTTTCAAATAATCCCAGTTGGCTTTCCTTACTCACAAGACTTATTCTGTTTTGATTATCAAGGAATTCAAATAAATACTTGAAATTCTGAAATAATGTATATGGTTTGTTGTTTTCTTTAATATATTTTAAACTGTAAGAATAATTTACAACACGATTCTCATCAACAAAACCATCCTTAATTTTTTCAGGGTTTTCTGGGAAACTTATAGAGACCCCATATTTCATCCCGCTTTTGTTTGCGAAAAAGTTTTCTGTTTCCCTTTTGTGTAATCGTTTCGCTTTAAGCCGTGTTTTGTCGGAAATCTTAAAATCGTTTCGATTTCTTACATTTTTTATTAGTACGACATAATTTAAATTAACTTCTTTGGAATCTAAATAATTTGAGATAATAGCTTCCTTATTCTCAATAGTCAGGCTTTTTGGAATGAACTTCTGATTTATTTTTGAATCTTCTTTAACCTCATAAATAGAAAGCAATATTTCAGCAGATTGAGAATACGTCAATAAGAAGTTCTTTAATTCAATATTGTAATATTCAATTAAATTTTTATGTGTTAGAAGGCTGTGTATCAAGTGTGGTTCTTTAGATAAAATATCACTAAAACTGTTTTTAGATATTCGTTTAAATACATTTTGATTATTGACTAATTCCCAAAATGAGTTAACGTAACCTCGTAATGTTGTTTCGTAAATATCAATAACATTACTATCGTTGATATTTGACATAAATTTTCCAATGGTTTTTCCGTATTCAATTACTTTTTGTTTAACGTCTATAATTTCTTCAGATGTCCAATCTTTTAAATACAATTCATTGTCAATGTATTTTTTTATGTTATAAAGCTCCAAAATATCGTTGAGGTCATCATAGTTTGAACTTGTAGAATTTTTTAAAATATCTTCGCCCTTTTTCAATTGTATGCCACCTGCGCTATCTTCTTTTGAGTAAAATTCTACTCTGTTTAAATCAAATTCGCGCATATTAGTTTATTTTTTTTGGAGGTGACTGCCAACATTAAGTGTATGAGCAGTGGCGTGGTTCGTCACGGATAATTGCAAACAGGTACTTGCCAAAGGACATTCTGCTAGATTTCCAAGTAAAAGAGGACAATCCATTGATTATACAAATTGTTGTCAACTGGCTTTATTTCGTCCTTTTCATTTTCGGCGGATTTTGGCGAGTGTCAAAAACATCGGCAATTTTTATGAATCCGTTTTCTTCTTCAACAGAATAAATTAATTTGTAGTTTTTGAAAACCAAATAACGATAGTGAATTTTTCTTTCCTTAAGCAACACCTCTTCTTGTTCAACGAAAGATGCTTTTATCAATTTTTTTGGTTCGTTGATAATTCCCTTAACGAATTTTGTAGCAACTCTTGAACTTACTTTCTTTTCGTAATATTCATAGATTTCGTCAAGTTGAGTCTCGACAAATGCAGACCAAATAA
>JBBSRC010000042.1:0-34826 GCA_038243395.1 Flavobacteriales bacterium
CGAGAAGCAACATTGGGGACATTTAGATTTGAAAAACGATACTATTCCAGGAATGAGTGTTGACAAGGCTTACAATGAGCTTATCAAAAATAAAAAAGGATCTACCATTATCGTAGCGGTTATTGATTCGGGAATTGATATTGATCATGAAGATTTGCAAGGAGCGATCTGGACCAATACCAAAGAAATTCCAGGGAACGGTATCGATGATGATAAAAACGGATATGTAGACGACATCCACGGGTGGAATTTTCTAGGCGATGGCTACGACGAACAATTGGAATTTGTGCGTTTAATAGCCAGTGGCGATACCTCAAATCCGCGCTATGCCGAAGCCAAAGCAGAAAGACAATCAGAATATGACAAATATGTAGGTATAAAAACTAACTACGAGCAGTTTTTACAACAAATCAAGAACGCCGATGATGCCTTGACCAAAGAAACCAAAAAAGGAAATTATACGGAAGAAGATGTCAATGCGCTCAGTACGAGCAACGAGGCTTTAAAACAATATATTGCCATCGCCAAATATGTTTATAGTATGGACTTTGCTAGCCCAAAAGATGCTATAAAAGATATCAGTGAAGGATTAGTGGACATTACAGACCGTCTTAATTATAATCTCAACGTCGATTTCAAAGGCCGTAAAACAGGGGATAACCCAAATGATATGGTAGAGAAATATTACGGTAACGGCAACGTAAAACCTGTAAAACCTTCGGAAAGCCACGGTACGCACGTTGCAGGGATAATTGCAGCGGTAAGAAATAATGGTAAAGGTGCAAATGGGGTAGCTAACAATGTAAAAATTATGAGCATTAGAGCGGTACCAAATGGTGACGAATATGATAAAGACATCGCATTGGCCATCAGATATGCTGCTGATAATGGTGCAAAAGTGATGAATTTTAGTTTTGGTAAGCACTATTCACCACATAGTGATTGGGTAAGAGAGGCTATTGTATACGCAGCTTCTAAAGATATTTTGATTGTGAATGCTGCCGGAAACGAGGCTCTTGACTTAGATACCAAATCCGTGTATCCAAATGACGCCATTGGTAATGGACCAGAAGTTGCAGACAACTTTATCACTGTTGGATCATTGGATTCAAGTTATGGATCAGGCATGGTTTCTGGATTTTCCAATTACGGTAAAACTAACGTTGATATATTCGCTCCAGGAGGAGAAATCTATTCTACGATTCCAGGCAATGAATATAAAAGTCTTGGAGGTACGTCCATGGCTTCACCAGGAGTCGCAGGAATTGCAGCATTAATTCGTTCTTACTATCCAAAATTGACCGCACCACAAGTTAAAAAAGTCATCTTAGACTCTGGATTGGCGCTTACCACAAAAGTAATTGTAGGTGGCGATCCTACAAATGTAAAACCATTCAGTGAACTTTCAAAATCACAAAAAATTGCCAACGCTTACAACGCTTTAATATTAGCGGAACAAATGGCAAAAAACCTCTAAAAAAACTATAAAAATGAAATTTACTTTTGCTTTAACTCTTAGTTTTCTTTTGTTGATGCCTGTTGTTAAAGGGCATTCACAAAATGAAACCCAGCCGTCTTCCAATCCACATTACTGGCAACAGCATGTAGATTATGCGATGGCTATTGATATGGATGTCAAAACCTATAAATACACCGGAACTCAAAAGTTGGTGTATACCAATAATTCTCCGGATGTATTGAACCGTGTTTTTTATCATTTATATCCAAATGCCTTTCAGCCGGATAGTGAAATGGATGCACGCTTAAAAAGCATTCCGGATCCCGACGGACGTATGGTCAATAATTTAGGCACCAAAGCTGAGCCAAATTATGAAAGTCGCATCAGCAAATTGAATCCTGATGAAATTGGATATATCAACGTCACTTCCTTACTTCAAGACGGTAAGCAAGTGAAGCATGAAACCCAAGGAACTATTCTGATTGTTACATTGGAACAACCTATTCAACCGGGACAAAAGACCACTTTCGACATGGTTTTTGACGCACAGCTGCCGGTTCAAATCCGTCGTTCTGGGAGAAATAACAAGGAAGGTGTCGCTTTATCCATGTCGCAATGGTACCCAAAACTGGCTGAATATGATGATGAAGGCTGGCATGCCGATCCTTATATCGCCAGAGAATTTTATGGCGTTTGGGGAGACTTTGATGTCAAAATTACCATCGATAAAAATTATACACTTGGTGGCACAGGATATCTTCAAAACCCGAATGAAATAGGTCATGGTTACGAAACTGAAAAGGTCAAAAAACAAAAAGGTAAAACTTTGACTTGGCATTTTAAAGCGCCCAATGTGCACGACTTTACTTGGGCTGCTGATCCAAATTATATCCACGACAAACTTCAGGTTGAAAACGGCCCGATGCTGCATTTTTTATATAAAAACTCAATGGCGGCCGATAAATTGGAAAATTGGAAAAAACTACAGCCTATTACAGAGCAATTAATGCAATATTTCAGTACACATGTTGGTAAGTATCCTTATGATCAATATTCGGTCATACAAGGCGGTGATGGTGGCATGGAATATGGAATGTGTACACTTATCGTAGGCGAAGGCACAATGACCGGCTTAACGAGTGTAACTGCACATGAATTGGCTCATAGTTGGTTCCAGTTTGTATTGGCGAGCAATGAAAACAAACATTCGTGGATGGATGAAGGTTTTACCAGTTGGATTCAAGATAAAGCCTTAGATGCTATTAACGGGAAGAATAGTGATAATCCGTTTGCCGGATCTTACCGTTCTTATACCACATTAGCAAATTCAGATAGAGAACAGCCACAAAGTACGCACTCTGATCGTTATGCTTATAACTTTGCCTTCTCTGTTGCTTCTTACAGCAAAGGTGCTTTGTTTTTATCACAACTCGGTTATATGATCGGTGAAGACAATCTGGATAAAACAATTAAACAATATTATAAAGAGTGGTCTTTTAAACATCCGAAACCGATGGATTTTATCAGAATCGCTGAAAAAGTTTCCGGTCTGGAACTCGATTGGTATTTAACCGATTGGACGCAAACCACAAATACGATTGATTACGCCATCAAAGATGTCGATTCACAGGAAACCAAAACATCGATTACTTTGGAACGCATCGGCTTAATGCCAATGCCTTTAGATATTGAAATAACCTATGCAGACGGTACAAAATTAGAGTATCACATTCCGTTACGGATGATGCGTGGGTCAAAACCAACATCTCAAGCCACCACAGTTTTAGAGAATTGGGCATGGGCGCATCCAACGTATACCTTCGAGGTAGAAAACATAAAAAGTACGATGACATCGATTACTATCGATCCAAGAGGGTATATGGCAGATGTTAACAGAGAAGACAACGTCCTAAAACTTAATTAAAAATTTGAATATCTGTATTAATCAATAGTTTTAGCAGACATAGGATTTAACGACATTTGCTGTTTGGGGATTTTCTGTAAAAATATGCAATCAACCAAAAAGAATTTTAGTCATTTGTCCTACAAAATGTCCTAGATCTTTGACAACTTTTTAAACAGATACTTTTAAATACATAAATAATTTACATTATAAAAACCGCTTTTAGCCAGCGGTTTTTTGATTTGCTAAAGTATTATATTTGACGACATATGGATCAATCGTTTAAAAAGATAGAAAAACTTAAAAGTCAGAAGCTCATTGAAAAGCTCTTTTCCGAAGGAAAATCCGTAGCCGTGTATCCTTTAAGATTGGTCTATTTAAAAACCACTTTTGAGGATCCTGTCAAAATAAAAACGGGCGTTTCAGTAAGCAAACGAAATTTCAAAACTGCAGTGGCTAGAAACAGAATAAAACGCTTGATGCGAGAAGCTTATAGGCTCAATAAATCCGATTATTTTGACAACATTCCCGACCAATATGCGTTTATGATTTTATATATTGGAAAGACTGGAACAGATTTTCAGACCATTTCGAAAAAAATGAATACCTTGATGGCTGTTTTTTTAAAACAACATTCCCTTCCTAAACCCTAAACTTTTGAGATTAAGATTATGAAAAAGCTATTGACCAAAAAAATAGTGCTCCCTTTTGTTATAGGTGTTTTGTTTTTAACAGGATCTGCCTTTAAAAGTGATTTTTTCGAAATTGCCAAACAAATAGAAATTTTTACCACGCTTTTTAAAGAGGTCAATATGAATTATGTTGACGAAACCAATCCAGCAGAATTGATGGATACGGCTATAAAAAGTATGCTTCAAAATTTGGATCCCTACACCACATTTTACAACGAACAGGATGTGGAAGCATCACGAATTAACAATACTGGCGATTATACAGGCATAGGAGCAAATATCTTGACCTTAAAGGACAAATTGGTTATCATAGAGCCTTATAAAGGTTTTCCGGCAGATAAGGCAGGATTAAAGGCAGGCGATGAAATCATTAAAGTTGACAATACAGTTGTAGCCGATTTTAATGACGATGCCGGTAATTTGTTGCAAGGTGCAGCAGGAACTTCAGTTACCGTAACCTACATACGTCAGAGTGAGACTGAAACGGTAGCCATACAACGTGAGGCTGTAGAAATCCATGCCGTGCCACACTATTCCATGATTGATGATAAAACGGGTTATTTGGTATTACGTAAATTCAATGAAAAAGCATCAGCTGAGACCATTAATGCAGTGCGAACTTTAAAAAGTCAAGGTGCTAAACAAATCGTATTAGATCTTAGGGGAAATTTAGGTGGATTGCTCAATGAAGCTGTGAACGTCACCAATATTTTTATACCTCAAAATCAATTGGTTGTGACTACAAAATCCAAGGTTGAGAAATATAACAAAACTTATTACACGCAGAAAGCGGCTATTGATACTGAGATTCCTCTAGTCGTTCTCATTGACGGTCAAAGTGCTTCTGCCAGTGAAATCGTTGCCGGCGCGTTGCAGGATTTAGACAGGGCCGTAATCGTTGGCGCAAGAAGTTTTGGAAAAGGTTTGGTACAGCGTCCAAAACCTTTGGTATATGGCACGCAAGTTAAAATTACGATCTCACGGTATTATACCCCTTCCGGACGTTCTATTCAAGCTTTGGATTACTGGAATAGAGACGAATTCGGTAAAGCGACGCGTGTCGAGAAAGAAAATTATACCGCATTTAAGACCAAACGCGGAAGAACAGTTTTTGATGGTGGAGGCGTGCAACCAGATCTTGAAGTTGATATCACAAAATTAAGTCCGATTACGAGTGCAATTGTAAATGAACATCTCATTTTTAATTTTGCTACAAAGTATTATTATTCACATCAAGTCACTGATTTGAATACTTTTGAATTGAAGGATGCTGATTTTATTGCCTTTAAAGACTTCTTGAAATCCAACAATTTTACTTTTGAAACTGAAACAGAAAAAGCATTTGACCACGCGCTTGAAGTGGCTAAGGAAGAAGCCTTGAATGGAGTTATTGATACGCAATTCTCAACTTTGATAAAAGCTTTAAACACTTACAAAACAGATGCTATTGATGCCAATAAGACACAACTTATGAGCCTATTATCGGAAGAGATTGTGAAGCGATATTTCTATCGTGAAGGAATGTATAACTATTATGTAGCCCATAACACGGAAATTAAAAAAGGTACAGAAATTCTAAAAAATCCTTCTACCTATTTAAATTATCTCCAATAAAGTCCATACGTCGATAAGAATACTTCTTTTTTAAAATTTTAGGTATATTTAGTATCCCAACTCAATATATCATGAAAAAATTATTCCTCATTGGCTTACTTTTTTCCCAACTAATTTGGTCACAAGAAGAATTAAAGCACGAAGTATTTTTTAAAACTGATGCTTTTGAAGTATCGGAAATTGAACACGGCAGCCTATTATCTTTTTTATCTGAAATTGAATCTTTGGACATTGAAAAAATATCCAACTATGGTTTTACGGATGATAGGGGCAGTGCCTCTTACAATTTGGCACTTTCTCAGAATAGAGCCAACAGCATTAAATTTATCTTTTCAAATAACGAGTTTGACGAATCGGTCATTACCAATGTAGATGGCATGGGTAAAATTTTATTAAAAGTCATCCAAGAAGAAGATGTTAGTAAAATAAGAGGTTTAAATAGAAAAGTGGAAATTATTGTCACTCCCGTTTTTCCTCCGAAACCTGAGGTCATTACCAAAACAAAAACGGCCAGCGAAACCTTAGCGGGCGATATAAAGATTGGCGATTATATTTTGTTGGATAATATTCTGTTCAAAACCAGCTATAGCTATCTGCTTCCGGAATCTGTGAAAACGTTAGAAGAAATTTCCAAAGTACTGCTCAAAAGAAAAGATATTTATTTTACCATTCAAGGACACGTTTGCTGCACACAAAATAGCAGGGATGCCAATGACCGAAAAACTAAAAAACGTAATTTATCAGTTGCAAGAGCCCAATATATTTATAATTATTTGGCTAAAAAAGGAGTAGACCCCAAACGTATGAAATATGTGGGCATGCGACGCAAGTTTCCGTTGGGAGGTGAAGCTAAATACGACCGAAGAGTGGAGATTCTGGTCACTTATATGAATGAAAATAATTAATTTTTAAGCATTCCAATATGAGGAATACCATCTTCTAGATAGTCGTTACCAACTTGAATAAACCCTAGATTGTTATAAAATCCTCTTAAATAAGTCTGTGCAGAAATCTTAATTTTTGTTTCATTAAAAATTGATTTAATAGTATTTATGGACGCTGCCATAATATCATAACCATACCTTAAATGACGTTCTCCACTCTTTACCAGAACTCTTCCTATGCTGGCGTATTCAAAATAGTCACCAGGTTTAAAGACGCGTGTATAAGCCACTAATTCGTCTTGTTTAAACCCCATAACATGAAGTGCTTTCTGATCTTGATCATCTATATCCTGGTAAACACAATTTTGCTCAACGACGAAAATTTCACTTCGCAATTGCAAAATGCCGTATAGTTCATCAATGGTAAGTTCTTGAAAACTTTTGGTTTTAATATTTAGCATTCGTTACATTTATTTAATGTCAATCAACAGATTATAAGTTCATTCCTCAATGAAGATAGGAAACTCTTTCTTTTCGGGAATGAACACTAAAATTCATGAAATCTTTATTATCGGATTCCAGTTGGATATTAACAAAATTAATTTCAAATTGATCGTGTAAAAAAGCTCCAGTCAGAAAGATCTAGGCCCATGAGTTTAATGTTCCGCAGGAATCTTTTTAATGCGGTTTTCGTGACGTCCACCTTCAAAAGCAGTGTCTAAAAAAGTATCCACCATTTCAATTGCTTGCGGTAATGCAATAAATCGAGAGGGAAGACTCAAAATATTGGCATTATTATGTTGTCTGGCCAACGCTACGATCTCTTTGCTCCAACATAAAGCCGAACGCACACCTTGATGTTTATTGGCCGTCATGTTCGCACCATTGCCGCTTCCGCAGATGATAATTCCGTAATCCACAGCTTTATCTTCTATATCTTTGGCAACAGGATGAACGAAATCAGGATAGTCCACACTGTCGTCACTATTGGTTCCATAATTATTAATGGTATAACCCTTCTTCTCCAAGTGCTTTATAATAGCTTTTTTATACTCCGTTCCTGCGTGATCGTTACCTATTGAAATCCTCATAATTAGTTGTTTTAAAATCTTGTTTTCAGACGATAAAGTTACGAAATAATATAGCGCATCTGTCTTAAACTTAGTGCCGAATTTAGGTGTTACCAACAGTTATCATTTCTCTTTGGGATGACCTGTTAATAATCAAATAAGGCTTAATTGCACTTTTACCAAACAGAAGACGAACTTTACAAAAACAATAATTTTATAGGCTGTAGAAGGTCCATAACCATAATTATTGGCAATCTAGAGTTTGATGCAACTAATCTAGTAACAATCGTTCATCAGTAATTGCTCATTACATGTTCATAAGTTGTGGCTAAGATTTAAAAGATAAATTTTATATATCCAAAAAAAATTCTCAGCCAAATCTTAAATGAAACTACCAAAAAAGTTAGCCATTTTGTTTGGATAGGTTATCCCCATCCAAAGGAGACTCTATGAACATGAAAATGCAATAATGTTATCAGGAAAGAGATGTTAACTCTAGATATAAACAGTTGTTGATAACCTATGGAGTCAGTCTCATTATCAGATCATTTCAAAATTATAGTATGTTCATATCCTATTGATTAAAGTTCATAACTCACTATTCAAAGTAAAACGTAATAAAGTTATCACGGCTATCAACATGCCATCATAAGCACCATTATTTTTTTTAAATTTAAATAAAAGCTGATTATAATATATATAAATGTGGATAACTGTTTTTAAAGTCAATTCTGGAGCCTATTATTGAAACTCCTATATAATTTTAAATTTCAACTATTCTGAATTTCATCTTACAATTCACAGAATTAGTGAACTGTTATTAATTATATATTGCTTATCTCTTAAAATTTATAAAACACACACTATTAGTAACTTATAGAAATATAGGTGTGATATCAAAGTATTTTTTAAAATCAAAAATATCAGTTAAATTGTTCATTATTAACTAAATATATTTTTAATTAGGAAAAAGCAATTACTTCTTTTTTTGTGCTTATTGAGTATAACAGTAAGCTACGCTCAGACTTTTAACGATGGGGTGTTAGAATATAAAGTAACTGACGCCACAAATGATTTCGTTTCTGTAAGAAAAATTGGAACTACCTGTCCAACGAGAATATGCTTTTGGAAACTGTGAAGGTCTTACAAGTGTTACAGTAAATTGGGTTACACCATTGGATATATCTGCAAATGTTTTTGAAGGCGTAACTATAAAAAACATCCAATTAATCGTACTAGAGGGAACTGAACATTCTTATAGAGCCGCTGCTGTTTGGCAGGATTTTGATTTGAGTGCTTTAAGCCTTTTAGATTTTAATATAGCTAAAGTTCGACTATACCCAAACCCAACATCATCCATTTTAAAAATAGATTTGAATGGGTCTTCGGAGCCTAAAAAAGCAAAAATATACAACAACTTAAGTCAATTAATTTTAGAAAAAAACAAAACTCAAATTAGTGTTTCCGACTATTCAAAAGGTCTATATTTTGCAATAATAGAGACGACTAAAGGAAAAGTAACCAAGAGATTTTTGGTGGAGTAAATAATTAAAACCCTAATGATTTCTAAAGGCTCACTTTAGTTTGTGTGCCTTTACGTTAACTTAATATTAAAAATATAGTGGTTAAATATTAAAAACGTAGTTTTGTACAAACTTAATTACCAATCTTCTCCTTTAATTAAGTTAGAATAACTGAATTTCGCTAACTTTAGGAATTCAATAAGATTACATTAGTATACATGACAAAAAAAAGAAGAAAGGGATCATCAAATAAGATCGCTAACCTAACAAATACAATTCTAAGTATTTTAAAAAAAGATAGAAACCAATCCTATAATTACAAACAAATTGCAGCTAAACTTGAGGTAGATGATGCCTCCAGCAGGAATCAAATTATAAAGAAACTTCAAGAATTACTTGCTAAAAAGGAAATTGAAGAAACGGAACGTGGCAAGTTTAAAGCCATCGTCAATACAGAATATCATACAGGCATCCTTGATATGGCTTCGAAAGGTTCGGGTTATATTATTAGTGATGATTTTGAGGAAGATGTCTACATCGCTTCCAACAATATCAACAAAGCTTTAAATGGCGATGAGGTTGAATTTTACACCTACAAACGCCGTAAGCAAGGCAAGTTTGAAGGTGAAATAACCGACATCATCAAACGTGCAAAAAGCGAATATGTTGGAGTAATCCAAATCCACCCTAATTATGCTTTTGTAGTCGTAAATGGCAACAAAATGTATAAGGATATTTTTGTACCAATCAATAAAATAAATAAAGCTGAAGACGGCGATGTAGTTCTCGTATCGCTTGAAAGCTGGGAAAAGAATGAAGATTCTCCAAAAGGCGCCGTGTTAAAAGTCTTAGGAAAACCTGGGGAACACAATACTGAAATTCACGCGATTTTGGCCGAATACGGTCTGCCTTATGAATTTCCTAATGAAGTAGAAGAGTATGCAAATACCTTGGACACCTCTATTAGCCAAGAGGAAATTGCTAAACGTCGCGACCTGCGAAAATCCCTAACGTTTACTATTGACCCCAAAGATGCCAAAGATTTTGATGATGCGACATCTTTTAAAATTTTGGATAATGGTTTGTATGAAGTGGGTATTCATATTGCCGACGTTTCGCATTATTTACAAGAAGGTACAATTTTAGATGATGAAGCTTATGAGCGCGCCACTTCGGTATATTTAGTGGATAGAGTAGTGCCCATGCTTCCGGAGGTATTATCAAATAACGCCTGTTCCTTAAGACCTCATGAAGAAAAATATACCTTTTCGGCTGTCTTTCAAATGAATGATCAGGCTGAAATTAAAGATCAATGGTTCGGAAAAACGGTGACTTACAGCGATGCTCGTTTTTCATATGAAGAAGCTCAAACTATAATTGACAACAACTCGCAAATGCCTGATAAGGAAGGCATGTCAAAAATAAATACTTTTATTCCCCAAAAAATTTCGATCGAAGGCAATGAGTATAATGCTGACCCTAAAGTGGCCTATGCCATTTTAAAAATGAATGAGTTGGCACAAGTAATGCGTCGAAAACGTATGAAAGATGGTGCGATTTCTTTTGATAAGGTTGAAGTTAAATTTGAATTGGATGAGCAAGCCAATCCAATCGGTGTCTTTTTTAAAACTAGTAAGGAGGCTAATAAATTGATTGAAGAATTTATGCTTTTGGCAAATAAAAAAGTAGCTGAATTTATTGGCAAACAATCACCCAAAAAGACATTTGTTTACCGTGTGCACGATGAGCCGGATGCCAGTAAGTTAGAAGCTTTACAAGGTGTGGTGTCTAAATTTGGTTACAAACTCAATTTCAAGGATCGCCATAGTATTGCCAACTCATTGAATGGATTATTGCGAGACGTACAAGGAAAAAGAGAGCAAAATTTGGTAGATACTTTGACAATACGAAGTATGAGCAAAGCGGAATATACTACTCATAATATTGGCCATTACGGCTTGGCATTTGATTATTATACACATTTTACATCACCCATTCGTCGTTATCCCGATGTCATGGTGCATCGTTTATTACAACATTATTTAGAAGATGGTAAATCTGCCAACGAAGCCATTTACGAAGAAAAATGTAACCATTCCAGCAACATGGAAAACCTTTCTACTAAAGCCGAGCGTGACTCCATTAAATACATGCAAATCAAGTACATGGAAGACCATAAAAATGAAGAATTTGTGGGTGTTATCTCTGGAGTAACCGATTGGGGAATTTATGTGGAAATTGTTTCTAATAAATGTGAAGGCATGGTGTCTGTAAGAGATATGAATGACGATCATTATGCATTTGATGAGACTGAATACGCTTTGATCGGCAAAAAAACGGGGATCAGTTATCAGCTTGGTGAGGAAGTCGTGGTTAAAGTTAAAAACACTGACTTGGCCAAGAAACATCTCGATTTTACGCTAATTGGAAAACCAGAAATTATTCAGTTATAAAACTATAAGCCGAGTTTATATGTGTTTAAATATCCAAACTTATGATTCTCACAACGACCGACTCTATTGAGGGTTTTAAAATTTTTGAATATAAAGGCATCGTCTCTGGAATTTCCGTGAATGTTCAGTCAATGACAATGACCTTTAATACAGAAAAATATTATAAAGCTATTCGTGATAGTATCGCTGTGGTAAAGGAACAAGCTTTTCAACAACTTCAAGATCAGGCCAAAAAGTTAAATGCCAATGCCGTTGTAGGCATTAAAGTAGACATTGAATTAACGTCAAGTAATTATGTTGCCGTATCCGTAACTGGAACGGCAGTATCGGTGGCGTAAATTTTTAAGTTCTATTTATCATTCTATGTGGTCTAAACGGTTGTCATACGGTTAAATTCCCGATGATAATTTTGTCTAATAAACTAAAACATAAAACAATTATTATGAAGAAAATACTGTTTATATTATCACTTTTTCTAACTATTAATGCTATAGCTCAAGAAAATATTGAAAAAAATATTGGCGACTTTAGCGAGATTAAAGTGTATGATTTGATCAATGTGGAATTGATTAAATCAGATGAAAATAAGGCCATCATTTCAGGAGATAATAAAAGCGATGTTGAATTGATCAATAAAAATGGTTCATTGAGAATAAAAATGCGCCTTGGTCAAAATTTTGAAGGTAATAAAACTGTAGTTACTCTGTATTATAAAAGCCTCGATGTGATTGATGCCAATGAGGGCTCTTATGTGTCTTCTGAAGATACATTCAAACAATACAATATTGAATTAAGAGTTCAAGAAGGAGCCATTATAAAATTACAATTGGAGGTCACGGATGCTAAAATAAAAGCGGTTACCGGTGGCGTCATTGAAGTATCAGGTAAAGCGGTCAGACAGGATATTTCCATGAATACGGGCGGTATTTTTCATGGTCAAGATTTAGAATCCGAATCTACTTATATAGCGATAAGAGCTGCTGGGGAGGGCTATATCAATGCATCGCAATTAGCAGATGTAAAAATTAGAGCAGGTGGTGATGTTTATATTTACGGTAATCCAGAGAAGGTTAACGAAAGTAAAATTATAGGAGGCCGGATTCAACGTATGGACTAAAGTCTGCTATAGTTTTAAAGGTTTAAATGTAATAGGAGCACAAGCTATTGATGCGGTTTTGAAACTGTGAAAGTCTTTAAAAGGATAAATAATTATGTAGCTTTGTTGAAACACAAGTTTTATGTTTGACGAGGTTTTATCGGCTATTCCTTTTGGTATTATACTGGCATTTACAATCGGTCCGGTGTTTTTCGTACTCTTGGAAACGAGCGCTACCAAAGGATTCAAAAGTGCCCTTATTTTTAATTTTGGGGTAATGTTAGCTGATGCTTTGTTTATTGTCATTGCTTTTTTCAGTACCAATAAACTACTGGAGAAAATCAAGGATGATCCCAATTTTCTGGTGTTTGGAGGTGTACTTTTGGTGGTTTACGGAATCATTACGTTTACAAAAACTTCAAAGTCATTTCGTACCATCGTCCGTGAATACCATAGGGTTGAAATCCAAAAAAATTATGGCAAACTCTTTTTAAAAGGATTTCTACTTAATTTCATAAATGTTGGTGTTTTAGTAGGTTGGGTGGCCTTTATTATCATCGCGAATTCCTTTACAGATACTAAAGGTGGGGTGATTGTTTTTCTAGCGACGATCTTAGTCACTTATTTTATAGTTGATATCTTTAAAATTTTGATTGCTAAAAGATTAAAGAATAAACTGACGCCAAGACGAATCTTTAAAACTAAGAAAATCATTGCTTTGGTCATCTTAGCTTTTGGAATTTTACTATTGTCTCAGGCTTTTTTTCCAAAAGAAAAGGAATTACTTAAGGATCGTTTAGAAATGATTAATCCTTTGAATTAATTACAAATTTCTCCTCTATTTTATTAAATCTATGTTTATTCTAAAGAAACTGAGGCGTAGATTTCTTATAATTTTATTTAATTTTTTAGCTGGCCAAACCTCACAGGTTTTTAATACCTGTGAGGTTTTATGATTGAAACAACTTTTTGTATTTGCGTTCTACTTTTTGAACACTGATGACACAGGTTTTTATTATTATCACAGATTTATTTGGTCTAATTGAAAAAATCAGGCTAATCTGCTCAATCAGCGTTTTCTGCGTTCCATTGTTAAAAATCACAGATAAAAAACTCTAATGATTGTTGTGGGTTCTTTGAGACATCAAGCGTCTGATAGCTATGCGGAGAATTGCTGTAGCAGCTTTGCATACTTTAATCAATTTTTTATAAAAATTTAAAATGAAAAACCCTCAACTAAAGTTGAAGGTTTCCTAATTCATCAAGCGTCCCGATAACTATCGGGAGAATCGCTATAGCAGCTTTGTAAACTTTAATCAATTTTTTATAAAAATTTAAAATGAAAAACCCTCAATTAAAGTTGAAGGTTTCCTAATTCATCAAGCGTCCCGATAGCTATCGGGAGAACCGCTGTAGCAGCTTTGTAAACTTTAATTAATTTTTTATAAAAATTTAAAATAAAAAAACCTCCAACTAAGGTTGAAGGTTTCTTGAGGCATCAAGCGGATTCGAACCGCTGTAGCAGCTTTTGCAGAGCTGAGCCTAGCCACTCGGCCATGATGCCCTAATTTTGAATGTGCAAAGGTAAAAAAAATAAAGTTGGTAAGCTATATAGTTTTATTTTTTTCGACTTGAATTCATTTTTATGGTCACTTTTTCCACGTCGCCACCAATAGGAGGGTTGATTTTACTGACCCATACTGTTGCTTTTTTTACCAAGTGTTCTTCGTCAAATATTCTTTCTAAAATGCGTTTTGCCACCGTTTCAAGTAAATAGGATGGAACCTGCATTTCTTCCTTAATAATTCGGTTAAGTAATACATAATCTACCGTATCACTTAATTTATCTGAGGTAGCCGACGGTTGTAAATCGGCGTTCACTTTTAGATCCACCCGATATTCACTTCCAATTTTAGTTTCCTCTTTCAAACAACCGTGATGTGCGTACACTCGGATATTTTCAACTTTTATGATGCCCATATTTCCTTTTATAACCACAAAAATAAGGCATTTATAGAACTAAAAAAATTGCTAATTTTGCAAAGGAATTCTTATTGCGTATTTCATCTAAGGAAATAATAAGAAATAATGAACAGTACTATGTCAGAAGAAACAAAACCGCTCAACTTTATTGAGCACATCATAGAAGAGGATTTAGCACAAGGCATGTCTAAAAATGACCTTAGATTCAGGTTTCCACCCGAGCCTAATGGGTATTTGCATATTGGACATACCAAAGCCATAGGGATTAGCTTTGGTTTGGGAGAAAAGTACAATGCTCCCGTAAATCTTCGTTTCGATGATACCAATCCTATCAAGGAAGAACAGGAATATGTAGATGCTATTAAGGAAGATGTCGCTTGGCTAGGTTATACTTGGGTGAACGAGGTATATTCCTCTGATTACTTCCAACAGTTATATGATTGGGCTGTGCAGTTAATTAAAGAAGATAAGGCTTATGTGGATTCTCAATCTTCGCAAGCCATGGCTGAACAGAAAGGAACACCAACCCAACCAGGAGTTGACGGACCTTATCGCAGTAGAAGTATCGCAGAAAATCTTGATCTTTTTGAGCGCATGAAGAACGGTGAATTTGAGGAAGGCGCTCATGTGTTGCGAGCCAAAATTGATATGCAACATACCAATATGTTGATGCGTGATCCATTAATGTATCGGATCTTGAAAAGACATCATCACAGAACAGGTAATGATTGGTGTATTTACCCAATGTACGATTGGACGCATGGCGAAAGTGATTATATCGAAAGTATTTCGCACAGCTTATGTTCCCTCGAGTTTAAGCCTCACAGAGAGCTTTATGATTGGTTCCTGGATCAGGTGGTCGATACCGATAGAATACGTCCAAAACAACGCGAATTTGCCCGTCTCAACCTAAGCTATACCATTATGAGCAAACGAAAGTTACTCCGATTGGTTGAAGATCGTATCGTTTCGGGTTGGGATGATCCACGGATGCCTACTATTTCGGGCTTGCGCCGTCGTGGATACACGCCGAATGCCATTAAAAAATTCATTGAAACAGTCGGGGTTGCCAAACGTGATAATATAATTGATGTCGCGCTTTTGGAGTTTTGTATCCGAGAGGATTTAAATAAGATTGCACCACGAATTATGGCCGTTTTAGATCCAGTCAAAGTGGTTATTTCGAATTATCCTGAGGGAAAAGTGGAGTGGTTGGATGCTGAAAATAATCAGGAAGATGATAGCGCTGGGTTCAGAAAAGTACCTTTTTCAAGAGAAATTTATATTGAAAGAGAGGATTTTAAAGAACAAGCAAGCAGCAATTATTTCAGATTGACCTTAGGTCAGGAGGTGCGATTAAAGAATGCTTATATCATAAAGGCAGAGAGCGTGGTTAAAGACGCGACTGGATATATTACTGAAATTCACTGTATCTTTTCTGAGGATGCGGCTAAAAAAGTAAAAGGTACTTTGCATTGGGTATCCATTGCACAAGCTATAAAAGCAGAGGTTAGGGAATACGATCGTCTGTTTATGGATGAATCACCAGATACACATCCAGAAAAAGACTTTATGGAATTATTGAATCCGGAGTCTTTAAAAGTCATTACTGCTTATGTGGAACCAAGTTTAAAGGATGCTAAAATTGGGGATCGCTTCCAGTTTCAACGTCTTGGTTATTTTAATGTTGATAAAGATTCAACATCTGAAAAACTGGTATTCAATAAAACAGTAGGTTTAAGAGATTCTTGGGTAAAAGATAAGCCCGTAGAAAATAAAAATTACCCTAAACCTAAAAATAATCAACCTGAGCGTAAAGCTATTGATATTATTCAACAGTTAGGTAAAAAATACACCAATTTACCTGAAGATAAACAGCTAAAAACGAAGGCTGAAATTCAAGAGTTGGCAAAAGATGTCAGTTATGATGATTTAAAACCTTGGTTTAATACAGCCGCCAAAAAAGTTGGGACGCGTATTGCAACCATGATGACACTGGGTGTTTTATTGGAGCAAGGCTTGGAGCGTAATGAGGATATTAATGCTTTTATAACCTCTGGATTAGAGGATAGAAATGAGTTGATAATCGCTGAAGCAACGGCTATTTAAACACCTCAAAAAAAAAAAAGTACCTGTTTTTATAGGTTGGTTGGATGGTCTATTTTAATGATCTTGTGGAATAAAACTATCTGAAGTTAAGAGAAATCTTTATGGAATGGACAAAATTGTGGTCTATGATAAATTGTTGACTTAATCTCAAAGTAAAATATAGAAACCTTACTAACCGTACGCAACTACAAGAAATGAACACTACTATTCACTGTATTTCATAATTTGATAAATTTTAAAATTTACACCTCTACTGCGCAAATTCCTCCAGAATGGAATAATTTGACTATACATGATGTGCTCCTTCAAACCGCCTATTTAAAAGCTTTGGAGGAGGGAGCTCCCCAAACTATCTCTCTATACTATATTGGTGTTTATTTCACAGGAAATTTAGTTGGAATTGCCCTTGTTCAGCGCGTGAAACTCTACGCTAAAGATATGTTTAGAAGTGAATCTGCTTCAAAATCGATAGCTATTTTAAAAAATTGACTTTCAACCTTTTTAAAGGGCAATATTTTAGTTATTGGTAACCTCACACAAACTGGTCAACATGGTATGTATTTTTTGAGCGAAGCAATAACTCAAAATTCATTTTTAGAAACCTTGTTTAAAGCGATTGATGCACTTAAGATAATTATTAAGAAAAGAGATCAGAAATCCATTAGAGCAATTCTGTTTAAAGATTTTTTTAAGGACGATAGAATCCATGAATCATTAAAAATATTTGAAGGCCATGAGTTTTGCCAATTTAACGTTCAGCCGAATATGGTACTCGATATATCTGCGAACTGGCACACTATGGATGATTATCTCAACGATCTAAATAAAAAGTATAAAACGCGATTTAGACGTGCCAAAAGAAAACTTGGCAATATTGTACTTAAAGAGATGACCCTGGCGGAGGTTTTAGAAAATTCCGAACACTTGCATCGACTTTATAAGAATGTATCCACAAAAGCCTCTTTTAACACCTTTTCACTTCCTAAACATCATTTCTACCAGTTAAAACTTCAGCTCCAGGAAAAGTTCAGAGTATTCGCTTATTACTTGAATAATGAGATCATCGGTTTTTATACTTTGATTTTGAATGTCGAATCTTTAGAAACTTATTTTTTGGGTTACGCCGCGGCACATCAAACTAATAATCAACTTTATTTAAACATGCTTTATGAAATGCTTGCGTTTGGAATTTTAAATAATTATAAATCCATTGTATATGCCAGAACGGCGATGGAAATTAAAAGTTCGGTAGGAGCAAAGCCGAAATCCATGACCATGTATGTCAAACACACCAATACTTTGGTTAATGCCCAACTAAAATCGATTTTTAAGGTAATGAATCCTAAACTGGAATGGGAGGAACGTCATCCTTTTAAGAATTCATAGAATTCTTATTTTAAGTGTTGCATAGGAAATCTATTGTATACAAAATAGGTTCGAAAGTAGAAGTGTAAAAGATATTATCAGAACCTACGCTGAAGAAATCAAATAATGAATACTACTATTCTGGAATTAAAAATAATGACATTTTACCTTTTCATATATCGATGACTTTCGCGCCAACTTGAAGGATAAAACAGGTTTATTCGAATGTCTTAAAATCCAAAGTTAGCAACCAAAAACAAGAGTATTAAAATTAAAAACCCTTCGAATCGAAGGGTTTTTAATGATTTCTAAGACTTCTCTTCCTTATTTTTTTTCTTCAATTTAGCTTCTTTCATGGCTTCACCAATTTGGTTACTCGCTGTAAAACTAGCCACCATATTGTTTAGCATATCGCTTCCCGCTTGTGGAGAGTTTGGTAACAAGATTAAGTTACTGTTCACATGCTCACCAATAGATTGTAATGTATCATAATGTTGGGTGACCACAATCAGTGCTGAAGCCTCTTGTGAATTAATTCCCACACGATTTAAGACATCAACAGATTCTTCCAATCCACGTGCAATTTCACGACGTTGGTCAGCAATACCTTGTCCTTGTAAACGCTTGCTTTCTGCCTCCGCCTTAGCACGCTCTACAATTAGAATACGAGCTGCATCACCTTCAAACTGGGCAGCTATTTTTTCACGCTCCGAGGCGTTAATCCTGTTCATCGCGGACTTTACTTGAGCGTCAGGATCGATATCAGTAACTAAAGTTTTGATAATATCATACCCATAATCGGACATGGCATCGTTTAATTCTGTTTTTACTGCAATGGCGATGTCATCCTTTTTAACAAACACATCATCCAGTTTCATTTTAGGAACTTCAGCACGTACCACGTCAAAAACATAACTTGTTATTTGATCATGCGCGAAGTCCAGTTTATAAAAAGCATCATAAACTTTCTCAGAAATAACCATAAATTGAACTGAAATTTTCAATCTTACGAAAACGTCATCGAGGGTTTTTGTTTCAACAATGACATCCAATTGTTGGATTTTAAGACTCATTCTGCCTGCCACACGGTCAACAATTGGAATTTTCATCTGTAAACCAGAATGACGGACACTCTGAAATTTACCAAAGCGCTCTATAATAGCGGCAGATTGTTGTTTTACAGTAAAAAAAGACGAAAACAATATAATTAATGCAAAAACAATTAAGGGGATAGCAATAGGTAGCATAGGCTAGTTATTTATGGTTATTGTTATAAAACACTAATTTAAGTTATATTTCGTCGGAAACTTCTGTTTATAATCAAAAGCTTATAGAACAATTATAAGGCTTGTGTTAGATATTCAATGCGTTGCACGGTTTCAGCTTTTCCAATCATGAACATAATTTCAAAAACATCAGGCCCTTGCATGGCACCAACCAATGCTAAGCGCAACGGCTGCATCACTTTGCCAAAGCCCACTTCTTTTTTACCAATCCAAGCTTTAACATCAGTTTGAATATTATCAACTGTAAAGTCTGAAGTAAGACTAATTACCTGCGCTAATTCACTCATTAATTCGCGAGTGGGATTGTTCATGATTTTTGAGAATGATTTCTCGTCATAAGTTCTAGGAGCTTCAAAAAAGAATGATGATAATTCCCAAAAATCGGAAATAAAAGTGGCGCGTTCTTTTATCAATCCGACAACCATCGCCACGTAATTAACATCGATATCTTTTAATTCTTGTTGATTATTTTTAAAAACTTCGGCCAGATCCTCATCATATTGCATCTGCATATATTGATGATTGAACCATTTGATTTTATCAGGGTCAAAACGCGCTCCAGATTTATGGACGCGCTCCAATTCAAAAGCTTCCACCAATTCTTCTAAAGTAAATAATTCCTGCTCTGTACCCGGATTCCAACCTAAAAATGCCAAGAAATTGATCAAAGCATTTGGAAAGTAACCTTCTTCTTTATAACCACTCGAAATGTCGTTGGTTTCAGGATCTTTCCACTCTAAGGGAAATACAGGAAAACCTAATTTATCGCCATCGCGTTTGCTCAGTTTACCTTTTCCAGTTGGTTTTAATAGTAAAGGTAAATGGGCAAATTGAGGTTTATCCCATCCAAAAGCATCATATAATTGGTAATGTAAAGCTAGGGAAGGCAACCATTCTTCTCCACGAATGACATGGGTAATTTCCATTAAATGGTCATCAACAATATTGGCCAAATGATAAGTAGGCATGCCGTCACTCTTAAACAATACCTTATCGTCTAAAACATTGGTATCAATGCTAATATCGCCTCGAACAATATCCGTAAGGTTTAAAGTTTGGTCTTGTGGTGATTTAAACCGGATGACATATTCTTCACCAGCATCTAATTTGGCTTGTATTTCTTCTTTTGAAAGCGATAATGAATTCAATAATAGCTTTCTATTATGCCAATTGTAAATGAAGGTTTTTCCTTTGGCTTCATGATCTTTTCTATGATGATCCAAACTATCAGCAGTATCAAAAGCATAATAAGCATTACCTGAGGCAATCAACTGTTCAGCATATTCTTGATATAAATGCTTCCGTTCACTTTGTCTGTAAGGGCCAAATTTCTCGTTGTGGTTAGGACCCTCGTCGAAAGGAATGTTACACCAATTTAAAGCGTCGATGATATACTGTTCCGCACCTTCTACATAGCGGTTTTGATCGGTATCTTCAATCCGAAGAATAAACGTCCCATTATGTTGTTTGGCAAATAAGTAATTGAAAAGTGCAGTGCGAACACCGCCAATATGCAAAGGCCCGGTCGGACTTGGTGCAAAACGCACGCGTACTTGATCAGTCATTTTTTTTAATTTATAATTACAAAGATAGAACAGATGATAGAACATAGAAAAAAGAACAGACAAAAAGACCTAAATATCTTTACTTATCAAGTTTATCTTCATCTTTAATAACTTCTTCACAAGAAACCCTGTGTTTGTGCTTAATTAACAGAAGCTTATTAGATCTGAATAATTGTGCTTTAATTTAAAATTGTATTTTAGTAGGTTGAATCTATTTTCCCCAAATCATTTTATGCATAACTTCAATACCATAAAAACCAAACTTGAACAATTTATACGACGTTATTACACCAACGACTTGCTCAAAGGCGCGATTTTATTTTTTGCCATTGGTTTGCTATATCTCTTAATCACACTTTTTATCGAATATGTGCTGTGGTTGGGTCCAACGGCGAGAGGCGTTCTATTCTGGGTTTTTGTCATTGTAGAGGTGGGTTTATTTTTCCGATTTATTATTTGGCCTTTGTCGAAATTGTTTAAGCTTCAGAAGGGAATTGATTACGAAGAAGCATCTCTGATTATTGGCAAACATTTTCCTGAAGTTAACGACAAGTTACTGAATGTGCTTCAACTCCAAAAAAGTGCAGATCAGTCGGAATTGTTATTAGCAAGTATTGACCAAAAATCGACTGAATTGCATCCTGTTCCTTTTAAAATGGCCGTAAATTTTAAAAAGAATGTCAGGTATTTAAAGTACGCGGCGATTCCGATCTTAATTTTATTATTCACGTTTATAACTGGACATATTAATTGGTTTAGCGACAGCTATGAACGTGTTGTTAATTATAACACAGCTTATGAACAGCCAGCACCATTCGAATTTTTTGTGGTCAATGATGCGCTTCAAGTCATCGAAAACAAAGATTTTAAGTTATTGGTAAAAACGGCAGGAAATGTCGTTCCCGAAAATGCACAAATTCATTATGCTGGTGAAACCTATTTTTTAAGACAAACAAATCCCGGGGGATTTGAATATGTCTTTCCCCATTTAAAAGAAGGTGTCTCATTTACACTTTCCGCCAATAAAGTTGTGTCCAAATCATACCAGTTAAATGTAGTCAAGGTTCCAACTTTGGTGAATTTTGAAATGGTATTGAATTACCCGATCTACACTAATAGAGTGGACGAAGTTTTAAGGAGTACGGGAAACACAACAATTCCAGAAGGCACAAATATTACATGGAAAATCAACACGCGCTCTACGGATCAAGTGGTCATGTATGCTAATGATACCATCTTATTTGATAATAAGAATAAAGGAAATTTTGAGATTTCCAAACGGTTATATTCAAGATTGAATTACAATATCGCAACCAGTAATCAATCGCTCAAGGATTATGAAAATTTGGCCTACACCATTGATGTGATAAAAGATGCCTATCCTGAACTCAACATAAAAGTTGAACGGGATTCAATTAATCAACAATCTCTTTATTTCTTTGGACAAGCGAGTGATGATTATGGCCTTAGTAAATTGCAATTGGTCTATTATCCTTCGGATAATGAAAACGATAAGAAGGTAGAAGTCATTCCGATTTCGCATTCTAATTTTGAGGAATTTATAACGGCATTCCCAAATAATTTACATCTGGAAGAAGGAATTAATTACGAATTATATTTCCAAGTGTTTGATAATGATGTTCTTCATAAATTTAAAAGTGTTAAAAGTAATGTATTCAATTACAGAAAGTTGACCCAAGACGAAGAAGAATCTAAACAATTGAAAGAACAAAGTGAAACTATCAAGAATTTGGATAAATCCTTTGAGAAAATAAAACTTCAAGAAAAACAGTTGGAAGAATTATCTAGAACTCAAAAAGAAAAGGATCAACTTAATTTTAGTGATAAAAAGAAACTTGAAAATTTTATAAAGCAACAGAAGCAACAAGATGAATTGATGCAGAACTTTAATGAACGGCTTAAAGATAACCTTGAAAATTTCCAAATCGAGAATACCGAGAATGATCCTTTTAAAGAAGATTTAAAAGAGCGTTTAAAAGATAATGAGGAGCAGCTTCAAAAGGACGAGAAACTATTAAAGGAACTTGAAAAACTTCAAGATAAAATCCAGAAGGAGGAATTGACCGATAGACTAGACCAATTATCCAAACAGAATAAGAACAAACAAAAAAGCTTGCAACAATTATTGGAATTAACCAAGCGGTATTATGTAGCCAAAAAAGCTGAAAAATTACAACGGGAATTGGAACAATTGGCCAAAGATCAGGATCAGTTGTCCAAAGAAGATAAAAAGTCCAATACGAAAGAAAAGCAAGACCAATTAAATAAAGAGTTTAACGATTTTCAAAAAGAACTGGAAGACCTTCAGAAGGAAAATAATGCTTTAAAAAAACCGTTGGATGTCCCTCAGGACAAAGAGGCAGAAAACGAAATTGAGAAAGATCAAAAGGAGGCCTCGGACCAGCTTGAAAAAAAAGAGGATGCTGAGCAAAAGAATGATGAGAAAAGTGCGGATGAAAAGCAGAAGGATGCACAAAGCAAGCAGAAGGATGCTTCAAAGAAAATGAAAGAGATGAGCGCAACAATGTCTCAATCCATGATGTCCGGTGGTCAGGAGCAGATGCAGGAAGATGCTTCGATGTTACGGCAAGTACTAAAGAATTTATTGTTGTTTTCCTTTGACCAAGAAGATTTGATGGATAAATTTAAAAGCATTCAGATTAACCATAATCAATACGGCACGTTTCTACGCAGACAAAGCAATTTGCGGGAACATTTTGCACATATTGATGATAGCCTTTTTGCATTGTCTTTGCGGCAACCGAAACTTTCAGAGAATATCAATTCCAAGATTACGGATGTGTTTTTTTACATAGACAAATCCATGGATGAATTATCGGAAAATATGCTCTATCAAGGGGTGGCTTCGCAGCAATACACGATGACGGCATCGAATGATTTGGCTAGTTTTCTCAGTGATGTTTTAGATAATATGGAGTCAGACATGAATTCGGGCGAAGGTCAAGGTTCGGGAAAAGGGGATAGTAAAGGCGGAGGAAGTGGAGGTATGCAGTTACCAGATATTATTATGAGTCAAGAGGAATTGAACAAACAGATGGAAGAAGGGATTAAAAAGAGCGAATCAGGAAAGCCGAAGGAAGGTGAAGGTGAAGGAAAACAGGAAGGCGATGGAAGTGAAGGAGAAAAGGGTCAATCAGGCAAAGAAGGTAAAGAAGGAACTAGCGGAGATTCTCAAGGAAATGGGGAAGGCTCTTCTGAAGAAATGAATGGGGAATTATATAAAATCTACCAACAACAACAACAATTGCGTCAGGCATTGCAGGACAAATTGAAGGAAATGGACATGTTCGGTCAAGGGCAACAGATGTTGAAACAAATGGAAAACATCGAATCCGATTTGATTAATGAAGGCTTTACTAATCAAACATTGCAACGGATGATGAATTTGCAGCAACAACTAATGAAATTGGAAAACGCTACTTATTTGCAGGAAGAGGAAAATAGACGAGAGTCCAATACGAACAGGAAGCAGTATGATAATCCTTCAAATGATCAAATTCCTAAGGCTAAAGAATATTTTAATACTACTGAAATATTAAATCGACAAGCTTTACCTTTGCAAAACGTGTACAAGAAGAAAGTACAAGACTATTTTAAAAAGGAAGATGATCAGCTTTAATTACGAAACAAAACTGCAATTAGACAATGAAGATCAATTGTCACAATGGATTTCAAACACTATAATAGAGGAAGGATTCAGTGAAGGAGAAATTAATTATATTTTTTGTGATGATGCTTATCTGTTAGATCTGAACATCGAATTTCTTGATCATGATACATTGACTGATATCATCAGCTTTGATTATACCTTAGGTAAACTAATCAATGGCGACATCTATATTTCGGTTGAAAGAGTTCGTGATAATGCAAAAGACTTTGAAGTGAGTTTTGAGGATGAACTGAATCGAGTGATGATTCATGGCATCTTACATTATTGTGGCTATAAAGATAAAAACGATACTGAGGAAGCGGAAATGCGTTCCAAGGAAAACTACTACTTGGCCCAGTTGACTTAAGTTTCATGAAATCAGTGTATATTTGCAAACTTTTCTTATCTCCTGAGATGGGATTTGAGGGTTTTGTAAATGATTGACCTTATTGTTTTCTGAAGATGCGGGTCATTGTTCCACGTGGAACATTTTAAAATTATAAAATAACATACAATGTTTGATAAAGTATATGATGTAATTGTTGTTGGTGGCGGTCATGCAGGAAGTGAAGCTGCAGCGGCGGCTGCTAATATGGGGAGTTCGACTTTATTGGTAACAATGAATTTGCAGAACATCGCGCAAATGTCCTGTAATCCTGCTATGGGCGGAATTGCTAAAGGTCAAATTTTAAGAGAGATTGACGCGCTTGGAGGTTACAGCGGAATTGTCAGTGATACTTCAGCCATACAATTTAAAATGCTTAACAAATCTAAAGGACCTGCAATGTGGAGTCCTCGTGTGCAAAGTGACCGGATGCGTTTTGCCGAAGATTGGCGATTGATGCTTGAAAGAACGCCTAATGTTGATTTTTATCAAGAGATGATATCGAGTTTGATTGTCGAGAATCATCAGGTTGTGGGTGTAAAAACTTCATTGGGTTTAGAGATTAAGGCCAAGTCAGTAATCCTGACTAACGGAACTTTTTTAAATGGATTGATCCATATTGGAGATAAAAATTTTGGTGGAGGTAGAGCTGGAGAAAAATCTGCCACAGGGATCACTGAGCAACTTGTTCAATTGGGTTTTGAATCGGGAAGAATGAAAACCGGTACGCCTCCAAGGGTAGATGGAAGGTCTTTAGATTACACAAAGATGGTCCCTCAGCCAGGAGATGAGGTTCCAGAAAAATTTTCATATTCTGATATTACAAAACCATTGACACATCAAAGAGATTGTCATATGAGTTTTACAAGTCCTTTGGTTCATGACTTACTTCGAGAGGGTTTTGACAGATCGCCAATGTTTAACGGCAGGATTAAAAGTACCGGCCCGAGATATTGTCCTTCCATAGAAGATAAGATTAACCGATTCGCGACTAAAGAAAGGCACCAAATATTTGTAGAACCAGAAGGATGGCATACCTGCGAAGTGTATGTCAATGGATTCTCTACATCACTGCCAGAAGATATTCAATTTAAAGCATTGCGTTCGGTAGTTGGTTTTGAAAATGTAAAATTCTTCAGACCTGGTTATGCAATCGAATATGATTATTTCCCACCAACACAATTGAAACATACTTTAGAGACCAAGCTAATTAAAGGTCTGTTTTTTGCGGGTCAGATTAATGGCACAACGGGATATGAAGAAGCCGCATCTCAAGGATTGATGGCTGGTATAAACGCTGCCCTTCAGGTTCAGGAACGTGACGAATTTACGTTGAGACGTAATGATGCTTATATCGGGGTCTTAATCGATGATCTTATTACAAAAGGAACTGAAGAGCCTTATCGAATGTTTACCTCTCGTGCAGAATACAGAACATTGTTACGCCAAGATAATGCTGATTTAAGATTGACGCCTAAAGGTTATAAACTTGGTCTGGCTAGTAAAGAGCGTTTAATTAGAATGGAAGAGAAACATTCAAAAGCAGATGCCTTCGTGGATTTTTTTAAACAGACTAGTGTAGAGGCGAAAGATATCAATCCTATTTTGGAAGACAATGATTCGGCTGTTGTAAATCAATCTGGGAAGCTGTTCAAGATTTTTGCCAGACCAAATATTTCCATGCAAGATATGCGCAAGATTGAAAGTGTTGATACCTATGTTTTGGAGCATGATTTGGACAAAGAAATTATTGAGCAAACAGAAATCCAAGTCAAATATTCAGGATATATCGACAAAGAAAAGAACAACGCTGATAAACTTAATCGTTTGGAAGATTTAAAGATTCCTACAAATTTTGATTATTCACGATTGAAATCCATGAGTATCGAAGCCAGGCAAAAATTAGAGAAAATACGACCGATTACCATTTCTCAAGCTTCAAGAATAAGTGGCGTTTCGCCGAGTGATGTGTCGGTACTTTTGGTTTATATGGGTAGATAAATCGCAAAATACATTAGGTGTTCCACGTGGAACATCTAATGTATTTTATTTTGATTTTTGAGTTTTATATAACTGGCGCAGGTTTAATGCTGTTTAATTTTTTCAATAAGTTATCTTAAAAGTGCAGCACTTAATTTATATTTAGGATATAGATAATTTACGGAAATGATTTCCGAAATAGATCCGTTGATATCATAAATAATCAGCGTCGTCAGCGTTCCATAAATTTTCGTAAGCTAAATCCCGTTAAACTCTAAACCTAAAGTATCATATGTTTTTCTCTCGAAGAGGAGCGAAGTCGCCAAGATTATTAGCATATAGCTCTTAGAAAATGCATTCTCTTCTAATCAGGTCAGTTGTAGAAATCTGCTCCATAATGGCTGTATCTCCAATCAAATATTCCTGATAAATCAAGTTTAAAACTAATTAATTTTTATTGCAAAGCCGTGAATATGTAATGTAGATACAGAAGATTATCTTAATGTTTGTAAGAAAGAGTTAAATCGGTGTTTTGATTTAGTCGCTGATATGATATAAAAATCTGCCTCATCGGAGTTCATTAAATTTAATCCTTGATTTTTATCTCTCAAATGTAATTCAACATTATTACTAAAGATTCTTTCTATTTCTTAAATTCGCATCCTATAATTTTATTTTAAAATGGTAATCTAACCGTGTCGAATCAAGCGCTAAAAAACATCTATATAAAAGTTACAGACCATTCTGTTTCTGGAGACAATTTTGAGTTAATTTATAACGAGGAATTAGAGATGCTCGAGACATTTCCGCAGCCATCATCTGAAAAATTACCACACTATTATAAAAGTGAAGATTATATTTCCCATACCGATGCGAAAAGAAATATTTTCGAAAAGGTGTATCATGTTGTAAAAGGAATAGCCCTAAAACGAAAATTAGCACTTATTAATGAAGTTTCTGGTGGTAAAAATAGTTTACTTGATGTAGGATGCGGCACAGGCGATTTTCTACAGGTGGCTGTTAATGCGGGCTGGAATATTTCCGGAATTGAACCCAATGATCAAGCAAGGAATAGTGCAAATAAAAAAACAAATAACTCAGTTTATGATGTTGGGCATCTTTCTAATTTTGAAGCCCAAACTTTTGACGTTATAACCCTTTGGCACGTATTGGAACATTTACCTAATCTTGATGCTCATTTTAAAATTCTAAGAAAATTATTAAAACCTGAAGGTATCCTCATAATTGCAGTACCAAATTATAAAAGTTTTGACGCCAAACTTTATAAAGAATTTTGGGCAGCTTATGACGTGCCAAGACATCTTTGGCATTTTAGTCAAAACTCTATAACATTATTAGGTAAAAAAGTAAATTTGGAAATAATTAAAACGGTTCCGATGAAATTTGATTCCTATTACGTCAGTTTGCTTTCGGAAAAATATAAAACTGGCAAAATGAATTTTTTTAAAGGTTTTTGGAATGGATGGCGGTCAAATATGAATGCAAGGAAATCAGGAGAGTATTCGTCGCTGATTTATGTCTTAAAAAATACGAAGAACTCGAAATGTCCATTTTAAGGTACTTTCTTTTGTCTGGAAAGGGTTTTTGCCTCACTTTTCCTGTACGCTCCTAAAAACTATTTCAAATGAAGCCTTTTTTAATAGTAAAAATATATAGAATCGTTGTTTCCCATAAATATAAACTATAGCATTTATTTTAATAAAAATATCTGCGACTTTATTACATTTGCACAAAAATTATAATAAACACAAAAAATGAAAAAAGGTCTTATCGCTCTATTAACTTTAGTGATGTTGTCATCATGTCAAGAGCAAACAAAAATTGGATTTGTTGATAATAGCAAATTGATTAACGATTATCAGAAGAAGAAAAATATTGAGGCTCAATTTGAAGTAGAAATTGCAGCGTTTAATAAGAGAGTTGATAGTATTGGGCAAACGTTCCAAGCTCATGCTGCTGAATTGCAGGAAAAAGATCCAAAAATGGCTCAAAAGAGTTCTCAGGACCAATACCAAGCGCTGTCACAACAATACCAACAATTCCAACAACAATCTCAAATGGAAGAACAGCAAATCCAAAAGAGAGGTCAAACTCAAATTGATACGCTTATCAAAACTGTAAGAGCTTTTGTTAAGGATTACGGAGAAAAGAATGGTTACTCGTACATCTTAGGGAGTAACGAAGCAGGTAGCGTGATGTATGGAAAAGAAAGTCAAGATGTAACAAAAGAAATTTTGGAAGCTCTAAATGCTGAAAAAAATAAGTAGTTTATAATATTGAAATTTTAAAATATAAGCCAGTTTATTTAGCTGGCTTTTTTATGCAATAACCGCGTCAGTTTAATTGATAAATCGGTTAAAATTATCTTCGAATTCCCATTGCGTTCTATGTGATAAATGGCATTTTCAAGTTCCTGGCTAATATCCATAATATTCCCTTCGTGAATAAAGGGTGCAAAATTTTCCAGTTTAAAGTTTTTCGTTTTAGGTTCCATAAAGACTAATTGTGTGGCATTATAATTCATCAACAAGGCCTGTCTGAAAAAGTCGATACAAAACTGTAAAAATTGCTTTTGTGTTTCTCGTCCGGTTTTGGCAACCTGCTCACTCCAACTAATTAAATCATGAATGGCGCCCTTATTGCCTTTAGCTTTAAAAGCACTTCGGATCCAAAATACAAACCACTCTTCAAATTGAATGTCTTCAGAATCGTGATAGACTAAATCGCAAGCCTTGTTATAATTTCCATTCGACTGCAAGGCAATTTTTGTGGCAGTCGCTTCATCGAGTTCGTAGTTTTTTTGAAGTGCTTCCTTGATGACTTTCTCGGATAACGGAGGGAAATTTAAAATTTGACAACGAGATCGAATGGTATTAATAATCTGACCCGCATCTTCGGCAATGAGGATAAATACCGTTTTAGCTGGCGGTTCCTCTATAAGTTTTAGGAGTTTGTTGGACGCAGAAGTATTCATTCTTTCCGCCATCCAAATCAGCATAATCTTATAACCTCCTTCATAGGATTTTAATGAAAGTGCTTTTACTATATTTAAGGCTTCGTCAACGCCCATTTGTCCCTGCTTATTCTCAATGCCCAACATTCGGTACCAATCAAAAAGATTGCCGTAGGGCTGTTCTTTTATTAACCGGCGCCATTCTTCCATAAAATGGTTTGACACAGGATTTTTTTTTACCCTATCCGTAATTGCCACAGGAAATGCAAAATGTAGATCGGGATGAGAAAGGTTCTTAAATTTTAAGTTGCAACTTTCATTTCCACCTTTGTTTTCAGAATCAGTATTGCCACAAAGTATGTATTGCGCGTAAGCAATAGCCATTGCTAAAGTACCCGAACCTTCTGGGCCAACAAACAATTGTGCGTGAGGAATACGGCCGTTGTCCGCGCTTTGAGTTAAGTGGTTTTTAAGATGATCTTGCCCTAAGACATTAGTGAATTGCATGGTACAAAACTATGTATTTTTTTTCATTAAAATCGGCAGAAATTCAATTCCTCAAGGAATGCATTTTTAATCATTTCAGAATTAGTTACATTTGTTTCCATTCTATAAAAACAAATACTGATGAATACACTAAACGATTTTAATTTTAAAGATAAAAAAGCACTGATCAGAGTCGATTTTAATGTGCCTTTGGATGATCAATTCAAAGTAACCGACGCTTCCAGAATAGCTGCTGCAAAACCAACCATTATGAAAATATTGGAAGATGGAGGCAGTTGTATTTTGATGTCTCATTTAGGAAGACCAAAAGGTGTTCAGGATGAGTTTTCTTTAAAACACATACTTAAAAAAGTGGAAGAAATTATTGGGGTAAAAACCATTTTTGTTTCGCATTGTATTGGTGAAGAAGCTCAACAAGCAGCAGATAAATTGAAACCTGGTCAAATTCTTTTGCTGGAGAATTTAAGGTTTTATAAAGAGGAAGAAGCAGGTGACAAGGATTTTGCGGAGAAACTATCTAAACTTGGCGATGTTTATGTCAACGATGCGTTTGGTACGGCACATCGCGCGCATGCATCAACAGCTGTAATTGCACAGTTTTTTTATGGTAAAAAGTATTTCGGCTATTTGATGGAGCAAGAAATTGAAAGTATTAAGAAAGTTATGGATACCGGAGAAAAGCCAGTCTTAGCGATTCTTGGTGGAGCTAAAGTGTCTTCTAAAATTACTATTATCGAGAATATATTGGATAAGGTTGACCATTTAATTATTGGTGGTGGCATGACCTTTACATTTGTAAAAGCGCAGGGAGGAAGTATTGGCGATTCCATTTGTGAAGATGACAAAATGGAACTGGCGTTAGAAATTTTAAAGAAAGCAAAAGAAAAGAATGTGAAAATACATCTTCCTGTTGATGTCGTGGCGGCAGATGCATTTAGTAATGATGCCAATACAAAAATTGTAGAAGTTGCACATATCCCAGACGGATGGCAAGGTCTAGACGCTGGTCCCAAATCCATTCAGAATTTTCATGATGTGGTGTTACAGTGTAAAACTATTTTGTGGAATGGACCATTGGGTGTTTTTGAAATGGAAAATTTTGCAAAAGGTACGATAGAACTTGGGAACGCAATTGCGGAAGCAACCAAAAAGGGAGCTTTTTCTCTTGTGGGAGGAGGCGATTCTGTTGCTGCGGTTAAAGAGTTTGGTTTTGAGAATAAAGTGAGTTATGTGAGCACTGGTGGTGGTGCGATGTTAGAAAGTTTGGAAGGAAAAGTTTTGCCAGGAATTGCAGCAATCTTAGAATAATTAAAAAATTATAACGATTCTAATTTAATTTGAAATATAGATAAAGCGCTGTGTTTGAACGACAAACCCCATTCGGTAGTGTTAAATTGTTGTTTTATAAAATGATTTTAGATATTATTGTACGATTTTAATCAACAAATCGTTGAATTATAAATACCTTTTCTAATGAACCAAAAGATAGTATCTCTGACTTTTGGTGCTTTATGTATATGCGGTCTCAGTTTTTCGCAAGTAAAATCGACTAAAAAGAATACAAACAGGGCATCAGAAAAAACCGTTACAGCTCCAAAGGAAGCCATTAGCGATACAACAACAGTAGTTGAAAATGAAATTGAACCCGTTGCCGATTCATTAACTGCAATACAAATAGAGGATTTCCATTTAGCATCAGAGTTTGATCAAAAATGGATGGACGATTTGTACAGTAACGAATTGTTTGACAGTATTTACCAATCGGTTACAGATTTAAAGTATGATGCTGTGGACTATCCCCAGTTGCCTACCGATACTTTAAAGGCAAGACTTCACAAGTTAAATGCAAAAACCCCTTTTAACATTGAGTATAATGAGTCCTTAGAAAGTGTGATCAAATCATATTTAAAACACCGACGTAATTCTTTAGAACGTTTGATGTCTTTGAGCGATTATTACTTCCCGATGTTTGAAAAGGAATTGGATAATTACAACATTCCATTGGAAGTTAAATATTTGGCAATTGTTGAGTCGGCATTAAAACCGAGAGCAAAGTCACGGGTTGGGGCAACAGGTTTATGGCAGTTTATGTTTGCAACCGGAAAGCAGTATGGTTTAAATGTAAGCAGTTACGTGGATGAGCGCAGTGATCCTCTTAAATCTACAGAGGCCGCCAGTAAATACTTAGCAAAACTTTATGAGATTTTTGGGGATTGGGATTTGGCCTTGGCGTCTTATAATTGTGGACCAGGAAACGTAAGCAAAGCCATACGTCGATCAGGCGGTTATGAAAATTATTGGAATATAAGACCTTATTTGCCGAAAGAGACTGCAGGATATTTACCTGCTTTTTTAGCTACAATGTATATTTTTGAATATGCGGAGGAGCATGGTTTTAAAAAATACCGACCAGACTTTAGATACATTGATACGGATACCATCCACGTGAAACAAATGATCAGCCTTGATCAAGTTTCTGAACTATTGGAACTTCCCATGGAAGAACTTCAGTTTTTAAACCCTTCTTATAAGTTAGATGTTATTCCGTTTGTTGAAGGCGCAAATTACACTCTTAGATTGCCACGTCATGCCGTTGGAAAATTTGTTACCAATGAAAACAGCATCTATGAGTTTGTGACTAATGAAATGAATAAGCGTGAAAAACCTTTGCCTCAACTTTTTAATTCAGAAACCAAATCGACTTACAGAGTTGTTTCGGGTGATAATTTAGGTAAAATAGCCAGGCAATTTAATGTGAGAGTTGCCCAGTTAAAGCAATGGAATGGATTGCGGAGTAATGAAATAAAAATAGGCCAACGTTTGACAGTATATCGTACACAACCAGCTACCTCAGCATCGAAGGTGGTGTCCAGCACAACGACGAAACCAAGGAGTAGTGCGCATGTTTCGAACGCTGGAAAGACGTACAAAGTTAGGTCAGGAGATTCTTTATGGAGTATTTCAAATAAATTTCCGGGAGTTTCTATTAAAAACATTCAAGATTGGAACGGTATTAGTGGTAGTACTTTAAAAGTAGGAACAACACTCAAAATTTCACGCTGAGTGTAATAAATTTTAAAATCCAAACCATGAAAATCATTTATGCTATTGCCTTTTCTTTAGTCTTTTTTACCTCGTGTAACAATGGCAAAGACCAACGAATTATTTCTGCATCTTCTGGGAAGATTAACTCACTTTTGGTGGTTGTAGATAATCTTTTATGGGAAGATAGCGTAGGCGAGTCCGTCAGGGATGTGGTCGCAGCGGCTGTTCCTGCCTTAAGTCAGGAAGAACCCCTGTTCTCACTTAACCAAATGCCACCCATGGTATTTAATGGGTTTGCCACAAAAAGCAGAATTGTTCTAAAAATCGAAAAAGGTGGCGAAGCAGGCATGACAATCAAAAATGACGTGTACGCAAGACCTCAAACTGTGGTGGTAATTTCGGGGAAAACGGATCAAGAAATTAAAGATCAATTGGAAACTCATGGGGACGAAATAATAGCAGCTTTTAAAAAGGAAGAATTAAAAGAAAACCAGCGTCGTATTAAAATATCTTTAGTGGATGATGCACCTTTGGTAAAAGCGTTAGGCGTGAAGTTAAATTTCCAAACCGCCTATAGAATTGCAAAACAAGAAAAGGATTTCTTTTGGATAAGAAAAGACATTCCTACCGGAACAATGGATATCATGATTTACGAAGTGCCATTAGGTTTCATAAAAAACGGAGATAGTACTGTCTTGGACATTGTGAGAATGAGAGATTCCATTGGTGAGGTGCACATCCCTGGTCCCGTGGAAGGGTCGTATATGATCACTGAAGACGCGTATACGCCATACTTATATGAAACTACAGTAGATGGTAGGCCAGCTTATGAAACTAAGGGTATTTGGGATGTTAAAAATGCGTTTATGTCGGGGCCGTTTATTAACTATGCCATCGAGGATAAGGCCAATAATAGATATGTGGTCATCGAAGGTTATGTTTTTGCACCTTCCGTCGAAAAAAGGAATAATATTTTTGAATTGGAATCTATTATAAAATCCATAAGGATTCTTTAAACAAAAAGAGCCAACGATTAAGTTGGCTCTTTTTGTTTTTATAGAATAAAATTACTCATTCTTATTAGTGGATGTTTTCTTTTCTTCAACATCTTCTTTACTGGCATCTTTAAATTCTTTAATGCCACTTCCTAAACCTCTCATGAGTTCTGGAATTTTCTTGCCTCCAAAAAGCAGTAATACCACAATCACAATTAAAATTATCTGTGGTGCTCCAATTGCTAAA
>JBBSRC010000043.1:0-34306 GCA_038243395.1 Flavobacteriales bacterium
AAAAAGTGCGATCCGACATAATATGTCAAAAGATTTGCCTAAGATGGATTTACCGGTATGCATTATATGGGGTAAGAATGATATTGTAACACCTCCTGAAGTTGCGGAAGAATTTCATCATCTTTTACCAGATTCTGAATTACATTGGATTGACAAATGTGGACACGCCGCCATGATGGAGCATCCTGACGAATTCAATGCGATACTTGCTGAATGGTTTTTGAAGAGAAAGCTCTGAGAGAATTAGACTTCGACTGCGCTCAGTAACCATACTTCGACTGCGCTCAGTAACATAAATGAAATTGAAGTTGAAATTGAAGACTGAAGACTGAAGACTGAAGACTGAAGACTTTTGACTGCTGACTATAATACAATTTCCAAATAATAAATTCCAAATTACATGAAATTTGATTTGGAGAAATTCCTGATAAAATGATCATCAAAACTGCCGAATTTTTAATGAGCAACTCCGAAGTGAGTAAATGCCCTAAAGATATTTTGCCAGAATACGCCTTTATAGGCCGTAGTAATGTGGGAAAATCATCCTTGATCAACATGCTTACCGATCATAAAAATTTAGCGAAAACATCTGGCAGACCCGGGAAAACGCAGCTTATCAATCATTTTCTAATCAATAAAAATTGGTTTTTGGTCGATTTGCCAGGATACGGTTATGCTCGTGTTGCAAAATCGTCCAAAAAGAAATTCCAAAGATTCATTACCGACTATTTTGAAGAACGGCAACAATTGGCCTTGGCTTTTGTCTTAGTAGATATCCGACATGAGCCTCAAAAAATCGATTTGGAATTCTTGGAATATATGGGAGAAAGTGGGATTCCTTTCTGTATCATTTTTACAAAGGCAGATAAGTTGAAACCGAAAGCCATTGAGCGCAATGTAGAGGCTTATATAGAGAAGCTTCTCGAAACTTGGGAAGAAGCTCCTAAATACTTTATTACCTCATCCTCATCTGCTGTTGGACGAGATGAAGTACTCGCTCAAATTGACGCCACCAATGAAGAAATGAATGCTTTGAGACAGAAGTAATCGAAATAACAAATAGTCATACATAAAAAAATGCTCCAAGGTCAATTTAAAGCCTTGGAGCATTTTTCAATTTATATTTACTATTGGATTATTTATCTTTCACATTGTTTACCACCTTTTTGATGTCAAAAGTCCCTCTCAAATCATCTAATACGTTGAGAGCCTCTTCCACGTAAACATCTTGACTCAATGCGTTGTGCCAACGCTCACGCTTTTGGGTCAAAGTGCTATCTGCCACCATGAGTTCATTCTCATAAGGCAAAGAACTGAAGGTTAAGTTTGTTTTATAATCAGTCAATTTTTCAAACTGTTTAGCTTCATCCTCATTCAATTTTAAGGCTGCTTTATAGGTATCATATTTAAGGGAATATTCTTCCTTATCTCTGATTCTTTTTATCCATTTTGCATTCTCGTCAATAAGTTTTAACTGCTCGTTTGTTGCAATACGCGCATAACTGTTGTCGATGGCCTTTTGAAAACCTGAATTGTTTTCCCACATACTATAGTTGGTCGCATCAATTTTATCATAAGGCAGAGGGTTGTCTTGGTTCTTTTCACCTAAAGCAATATAGCTATAACGATCTGGAACGATCACATCACTCTTTACACCTTCCAGTTGTGTGGAACCCCCGTTGATTCTATAATATTTTTGGATGGTATATTTTAAAGCGCCCATATCGCCACTCGTATTATTTCTTACCATGCGGTTTAAATCCAATACCGTTTGTACAGTTCCTTTTCCGAAAGTCTGCTTGCTACCAATAACCAAGGCGCGTTTGTAATCTTGCATTGCTGCAGCTAAAATTTCAGAAGCCGAAGCGGAATTTTCATTCACTAAAATTACCAAGGGACCTTCCCAAGCGATCGATTTATCTTTATCTCTCAATACTTCTTTTTGTCCTCCCGTAGTTTTAACCTGTACAATCGGTCCGTCTTTAATAAACAAACCAGCCATATCGATTACGGTTTGCAAGGACCCACCACCATTATTTCGAAGGTCTAGAACTAACCCTTCAATACCCTCTTTTTTAAGTCGCTCAATTTCGAGCTTTACATCGGTGGCCGCATTCCTTTTATTGTAATCATCCATATTGACATAAAAGCCAGGAAGATTAATTACCCCAAATTTCTTATCGTCCTTAATAACGGTTGATGATTTCGCATATATTTCCTCCAACTCTACAATATCCCTAGCGATCGTTAAATCTTCAATAGTACCATCTACTTTTTTCAAAGTTAAAATGACTTTCGTTCCTTTAGGTCCTTTTATCAACTTTACCGCATCTTCCAAACGCATTCCTACAATGCTTACTGCAGGCTCACCATCGTCTTGCTGTACTTTAAGAATTTGATCGCCAGCCTCCATTTTATTCTGTTTCCATGCCGGTCCACCACTTATGATTTCCATAATGGTTACCACATCCATCTTCTTTTGTAGTCTCGCACCAATCCCTTCGAACTTACCAGACATCGCCACATCAAAACGCTCTTTATCTTCTGGTGCATAATAGAAAGTATGGGGATCAAATTCTGCAACAACGGCATTTAAGTAAACCGCAAACCAATCTTCACGATTACGTTCGTCAATGTAATCATAAAGCTCATTTAAAGAATTTAAAGTCGTTTTACGAGCTTCGGCCTCTAGTTCTGATAAAGATTTCTTTTCCTTGGATTCTTTTACTTCTTTTACAACCTTAGGTTCAGGAATCTCTGAATCAGATAATCCATCTTCAAAATCGGTCATTTTCTGTACTTTTTTCTTGTCAGAAAAGGTGTTTTCTTGCTGCGAGATCAAATCGTCATAATTGGCAATGGTTGAAAACTTTAGTTGGGTTCTCCAACGATCACGCATATCCTTTTTCGACTTAACATAAGTCAATTTTTTGTATTCTGTATTGATGTCTTCGTCTATATTATAATCAAAAGAGCTTGCCAACACTTCTTTATAAATCATTTGAGATTCTTCGATACGTTGCAATAAACGTTCATGAGTCATATTAAAAAATGACAAATCATAACTTTTTAATTGGTCGTCAATCTTATCTTTAAAGACTTCGAATTCTTTAATGTCTGAGGCATAGAAATATCTTTTAAAAGGATCAAGTTGATCCAAATATGCCGCAAATACTTGCTCAGAAAATTCATCATTTAATTCCTTAGGAGTAAAATGTCCTTCTTCAAGCACATAGGTTATCAATTGTATCAATAATTTATCCTTATCTGGGTCCTCGAAAGTTTTCGTAGTAAAACTACATGATGCAAACGCCAGCATCAGCGCCAACAATAAAATCTTATAATTCCTTTTCATGATATCTTTCATATTGTTTTATAGCATTGTTTAGAGCCTAGTACAATAGGCGACTTATTATTTTTCACTAAAGTAAAAGAAAAAACCATGCCAATAAAACCATTACCTACTAATTTTTTGTTAAACCTCTCGCAATGGAGATTTCACGCCTATTTTATGTATTTTAGCAGCCTAAATTAAGCTTGGAAATGAATAAGAAACCACTAATTTTAGTGACTAATGATGATGGTATTACGGCACCAGGACTGAGAACGTTAATTAAAGTCATGAAAACTATTGGCGAGGTCGTCGTCGTTGCACCTGACAGTCCACAAAGTGCCATGGGCCATGCCATTACTGTCAATTCGACCCTTTATGTAGAAGAAGTACAAATTGATCCTGGCGGAGATACTGAATATAGCTGTTCGGGCACCCCGGCAGATTGCGTAAAATTAGCCGTGAAGCAAGTTTTGGGAAGACGACCTGATCTTTGCGTTTCGGGTATTAATCACGGCTCTAATTCGTCCATCAATGTTATCTATTCTGGCACTATGAGCGCCGCTTTGGAAGCGGGCATTGAAGGTATTCCGGCAATTGGGTTTTCATTGTGTGATTATAAATGGAGTGCCGACTTCGAAGCCAGCAAGACCTTTGTAAAAACGATCACTGAAAATGTATTAAAGCATGGATTACCCATAGGCGTCGTCTTGAATGTAAACATCCCAAATTTGCCTAAAGAAGATATTAAAGGCATAAAAATATGCCGTCAAGCGAAAGCTAATTGGGAAGAAGAGTTTGACAAGCGCACAAATCCGAATGGCCGTGATTATTATTGGTTGGCCGGAAAATTTGTTAATTTGGACCAAGGTGAAGATACTGATGAATGGGCTTTGGAGCATGGTTATGTTTCTGTCGTTCCCGTTCAGTTTGACTTGACCGCCCATCACTGTATTCAAAACTTAAACTCCTGGAATTTAAATGATTAAAAAAGAACTATTTATAGGCTTTTTGGTAGGATTAATAGCCAATGCCATCGGTTTCATTATCGCCATTTTAATTTTTGGAAATGGCGAAAACATTTCTACAGCATTCCAGCAGTCCCTAGCTCAGGGATTTTTCAGTAAATTAATAAGTATAGGCGCCTTACTGAATCTCGTCGTGTTTTTCTTATTCCTTAAACAAAAACGAGATTATCGTGCTAGAGGCGTTATTTTTGCCACTATAGCGGTAACGATTGGAACGTTTTTATTAAATTACAAGTAATAAATACCGATTGCTTCTTTTCTGTTTTCTAACCCTAACATCGCGATTCACAAAAAATGAAATACTACATCATTGCTGGCGAAGCCTCTGGAGATTTACATGGTGCCAACCTTATGAAGGCATTACTAAATCAAGATATGAATGCACAGTTCAGGTTTTGGGGTGGCGATTTGATGGAAGCGGTTAGCCCGACCCTAGTAAAACATTACCGCGAATTGGCTTTTATGGGCTTTTTGGAGGTGGTTATGAATTTAAAAACGATCACAAAAAATCTTGCTTTTTGCAAAACCGATATTGAGAAATTCAATCCAGACATTATTATATTTATTGATTATCCCGGATTTAATTTGCGGATTGCGAAGTGGGCAAAGGAAAAAGGATATAAGACCCATTATTATATTTCTCCTCAAATCTGGGCATGGAAAGAAGATAGAATTCACGCTATAAAACGTGATGTGGATAAAATGTACGTCATCCTTCCTTTTGAAAAATCGTTTTATGAAGACAAACATCAGTATCCTGTCGAGTTTGTTGGACATCCTCTGATTGATGCCATTGCTGATAGAGATCAAGTGAGCGAATTTGAATTCAGAACCAAACACAAACTTTCTGACAAACCGATCATCGCCTTGCTGCCAGGAAGCAGAAAGCAGGAAATTCGAAAAATGCTTTCCGTCATGTTAAGTGTGGTCAAGGATTTTGAAGACTATCAATTTGTGATTGCAGGCGCACCAAGTCAGGATTATGAATTTTATAGCAGCTTTATCAAAAAAGAAAATGTATCGTTTGTCAATAATTCAACTTACGATTTGTTAAGTGTTTCTATTGCCGCCTTAGTCACTTCAGGAACGGCAACATTGGAAACTGCATTGTTCAAAGTTCCAGAAGTTGTTTGTTATAAAGGAAGTTGGATGTCTTATCAAATTGCGAAACGGGTCGTAAATTTAAAATACATTTCTTTAGTGAATTTGATAATGGACAAACCTGTGGTCGTTGAGTTGATTCAAGATGATTTTAATACCAAACGTCTCAAAAAAGAGCTTTATAATATTCTACAAACTAAAAATCGAGAAAAACTTTTTATGGAATATTTTCAACTTGAAAAGCAATTGGGAGGGAAAGGTGCGAGTGAAAAAACCGCGAAGTTGATCTATAATGACGTTAAAAAGCAAAATACACCATAACTTTCCCAAAAAATTTTATACTTTCGGCAATCAATCATCGTTTAATAAACACTTTCTTATTGCCAGCGTATGGCAATAAGTTTATTTATTTTAGAAAAATTATATTTGTTCTTATGAAAAAGATTGTACCACTCCTTCTTTTATTAATCACTCTTAGCAGCTGCAACTCTTCTAAAATGATTGTGACAACTAAACCTAACACCACAAAAAGTGAATTAAACCCCATAGAACTGGCTTCATTACCCGCTCTATCGATTGAATCTAATACTGTGGATTTAACTCCAGTGGATTTAACACCTATTGATTTAAACTTTAAAAAGGATTTTCCAAAATCTACTGACATACAAGCCCTCCGAATTGTGGATTATGCTTACGCATTTGATGGTGTAAGATACAAACGTGGAGGCACATCAAAAGAGGGCATGGATTGTTCTGGTTTAGTAGTTACCTCTTTTGACAGTGAAAATATTTCTTTACCAAGAGTTTCAAGAGACATCGCATTAACTGGTAATTCGATTAAACTAACAGAAGTAAGTACAGGCGATCTCTTATTTTTTGCCACACGTAAGAATAGTAGAACTATTAGCCATGTTGGTATTGTTACCACTGCCAGAGATGGTTTTGTAGAATTTATACATGCAAGTACTAGCGCTGGTGTCATCGTGTCCAACCTTGCAGAAAAATATTGGAACTATGCTTTCATACAAGCAAGACGGGTCATCTAGTACTTCTGATAATTAAACAATAAGCTTTTTGTTTCAGCTTTACCATAAATCAATCTTATAAAAATCATCTTGCATCATATGAAAAAGATTGCCCTACTCCTTCTTTTAGTAATCACATTTAGCAGCTGCAAATCCTCTAAACGGGTGGTAACCACAAAATCAAAGACGGCAAAAATCGATTCGAGATCGAACAGGTCAGCGTCAACCTCTTACAACCCCCAAGCAGATAAAATCGTTGATTATGCGCTTAAGTTTGACGGCGTGCGTTACAAATATGGAGGCACTACCAAAAAAGGAATGGATTGCTCCGGTCTGGTAGTAACTTCCTTTGATAGTGAAAACATTCCTTTGCCAAGATCTACCGGAGGTTTATCATCAACTGGAGATTGGATTGATTTAAAAAAAGTGACTAAAGGCGATTTATTATTTTTTGCTACCAGTAAGAACAGTAGAAACGTAAACCATGTTGGAATTGTCACAGAGGCAAGAGATGGTTTTGTGGAATTTATACACGCAAGTACGAGCAAGGGCGTGATGATTTCCAATATGGCAGAAAAATATTGGTATTTCGCATTCGTACAAGCGCGACGTGTGATATAGTGCTTATTTTTAGTAACTTAGATTTATGAAGTTACTAAATTTTGCAATCATCAAAATTACTATATGTCTCATTGCTGGCATTCTTTTAGCGCATTATTTCAACTTCCTTACAGATTATACTTTACCGACAACATTAATTTTAATCCTTGTTCTTTCTGCGTTTCTGATTATTGAGAAACGACGTTTGGTCAAATCCGTTGCTTTTGGATTAGTCACTATTTTGACTTTCATTGGCATTGGTATGTTAACTTATCAAGTTCATGATCAAAAAAAGTTTAAGCACCACTACACCCAACATTTCGACCCTGCAACAGATTCCCTAGCCGCAATTACCTTTCGGATTAGAGAAGTGGTTAAACCTGGGGTCAATCATGAAAAATATATTGTTGACGTACTGAAAATTAATAATCAAGTACTTACCGGCAAAATGCTCTTGAATGTCAGGAAGGACAGCCTTTTTAAACCTTTTAAGGTGGACGATATTCTTATTGCTTCATCGCCTGTTAATAATTTGAATGGCCCCATAAATCCCCATCAATTTGATTATAAAGCCTATCTCCAAAAACAATATATTTACCATCAAATTTTCGCAGATAAATCTCAGCTTTTAGCGATTAGATCTGACCTACACACGGTTTTCGGATATGCCGCCCAACTGCGGACCCGCATCAATTCTCAATTAAAACACTATCACTTCAAACCTGATGAATTATCACTCATCAATGCACTCCTGCTGGGACAACGTCAGGATATCAGCGGAGACATCCTTAACAGCTATTCTAAAGCAGGCGCGATGCATATTTTAGCAGTTTCTGGATTGCATGTTGGCATCGTTTTATTGCTTCTAAATTCATTGTTCAAACCGTTAGAATATTTCAAGCATGGCAAATTCATAAAAATCGCATTCATTGTTGTGATTTTATGGGGTTTTGCAATTGTGGCTGGATTGTCAGCTTCGGTTACTAGAGCTGTGACGATGTTTAGCATTGTCGCTATCGGGATGAATTTAAAACGGCCCTCCAATATTTTCAATACTTTAGCCATCTCCATGTTTTTCCTCTTACTTTTCAAACCCATGTTCATATTTGAGGTTGGTTTTCAGATGAGCTATCTGGCAGTGATTGCCATTGTGACTATTCAACCACCAATGGTAAAATTATGGCAACCAAAATTAAAGCCGGTTAAAACGTTATGGGAAATATTTACAATCACTATGGCTGCGCAGCTAGGCGTTATGCCCATTAGTTTATTTTATTTCCATCAATTCCCTGGGCTATTCTTCGTGTCGAATTTGGTCATCATTCCTGTTCTAGGAATAATTTTAGGAATGGGTATTGTGGTCATTTTCTTGGCACTTATGCATATACTACCTTTCTGGCTGGCCGATCTATATGGTGGTATGATCAGTATAATGAATAGTTTTGTCAGATGGGTTTCCCTTCAGGAAAAGTTCATATTCACAGACATTCCATTTTCAGCGCTGCAAGTGCTAACGTCATATCTTTTGATAATTACTTTATTTTTATTGTTCAAAAAACAGAATTATAAACGGTTGAGAATGGCAATGTTGGCGGTATTAATTTTCCAAACCGCCTTAATTTTTGAAAAACAAATACATAAGACAGAAGAATTAATCGTATTTCACAAGGGAAGATTTAGTCTTATTGGTATAAAAAAGAACACCCTTTTAACGGTGTCACACAACTTGGATAGCATTACCAATGTCAAGGATCATAGTATAAAAAACTACAAAATCGGGAATTCAATTACGGAAATAAGGGAAGACACTTTAGAAAACATCTATGTATTTCAGAACAAGAACCTCTTGATTATCGACAGTTTAGGATTTTATAAGGTGCCAGCTTTCAATCCTGATTATGTCCTGTTGAGAAGTTCGCCGCGACTCAATTTAGCGCGTTTATTAGATTCCATAAAACCAGAACTCATTGTTGCAGATGGAAGCAACTACAAAAGCTATCTCCAACGGTGGGAAGCAACTTGCAAAAAACAAAAAGTCCCTTTCCACTTGACCAGTAGAGAGGGCGCTTTAATAATAAAAAAGGAATGATGGGTCGTTTGTTCCCCGAAGATTCCTGGAACTAATTATGAAACCCTTGGTAGTCTTAATAACTCCCAACTAAACAACCTCCAACTTAACAGTTAACAAGATAACTATCCCTTAAATTCAGGTTTAAAAGTTGAGTAAAATGCATTGAAATCCTCTTGAGTTTTCATTTCTTTATGTGAATCCTTCAAAAACATCTTCAGGTATAATTCCAGTTGTTGCGGTTGTTGATAACCTCTCAAAGGAAAAATCATATCCCCATTTTCATCAAAAAATACGATCGTTGGGTAGGCACTTATCTGAAGGGCATGGGTTAAGTCATGAACACTGTTTCTACGACTGGCCATTTCGGCTTTATATCCTTTATTATCATAGGTATTACCTTTATAGCTGATTTTCTCGTTACCCTCCGCATCAAACTTTACTGCGTAGTAATTATCATTCACGTATTTGGCAACATCAGGGTTTTGGAAGGTATTTTTATCCAACATTTTACAAGGGCCACACCAGTTTGTATAAGCATCCATCATTATTTTTTTTGGATTCTTTTTTTGGAGTGCCAAGGCCTCTTCAAAACTAACCCAATTAATTTGTTGGGCGATACTGGTGAAAGACATTGATAAGGTCAATACCATTACAAATGCTAATTTCTTCATTTTAATAATTTTTTACAAATTTAAGTTTAAACTACAAAAAATGCTCCAAAAGTGGAGCATTTCACGTTTATTTAACTTACGACCAGATTACCTGACGCCATGCATCAGTTTTTTAAGAACGGGATTTAAAACCATTGAGACCAAACCAACAATTATTGGAACAATAGCAAAGATTAAGAAGAATGTTCCTAATGAGTATTGTTCTGATATTTTATCGATCATTCCTCCCATGGTATTAGCTAGTTTCTGACCAACTGCAATTGCCAAATACCACACGCCGAACATAAATCCAATCATTCGTGCAGGAACCAACTTACTCAAATAGGACAATCCTAAAGGCGATAAGCAAAGTTCACCCATCGTGTGGAACAAGTAGGCCAATATTAAGAATATCATGCTTACAGACGCCGTTTTTGCTCCTGAAGGGATATCCGAAGCGCCATAAGCCAAGATTGCAAATCCGACACCTAATAGCACCAATCCAATGGCATACTTCATAGCGGCACTCGGGTTGTATTTACTTTCCCACCATTTCGAAAAAATTGGGGCAAGCGTGATAATGAAGAAAGAGTTTAAAATTCCGAACCACGTCGCATCTACTTTTAAGTTGTCGTCGAAAGACTTATCATAAATACGGTAAACCACTAAAATCCATAATCCGAGAAAAGCAATAGCCAACATGATATTTGAGGCGCCAATTTTATTAAAAGTCTTTTTGAATATCAAGATAATCACATAGGTTATGATTATTAAAGGAATAGTGGTCAACAAACCATCAACGATTTTAAATACAGTAGCTGTACTTCCTACTAAATCCCTATTGGTGTAATCACTGGCAAACAAGGTCATGGAACCTAAAGATTGCTCAAAAAAGGCAAAAAAGAATACCGTAAAAAGCGCAAAAATAGAAACCGCAACCAAACGATCTCTAACAATAGGAAGATAACGTGATATACGTGCAATTAACAATACTAAGAATAAAATAAGTGCAGCTAAAACCACAACATTTGATCCGCTAATTACTCCCCAGTCAAATGGTAAAGTAACGGTAAAAGGAGCTAAACTTTTACCCCCAATTTTTTCTAAAGGATCATTGAACAAATAAAGCAAGCCACCAATAGAAGAAAGTGCAATAAGAATTTTGTCAAAGGTTGTAAACGGATTCAACTTAATAGCAGCTTCCATTTCTTCCTTAACAACTTCTGCATCAGAAGGAGCATTACCATTATGCACAACCACATCAACTTTTTTCCAGGGTGCTGCACCAATCTTACCAAAAATTTTGTGTGCCAATAAAAATTGAAGCATTCCTAACAACATAAAAATTCCAGCAAGACCAAATCCGTATGCCCATCCGTAATTCTCCGCTAAATAGCCACAAAGCATCATCCCGAAAAACGCTCCAGCATTGACACCCATATAGAAAATAGTATAAGCACCATCTTTTTTAGACTCTCTAGTCTTATACATCTCAGAGATAATAGATGTAATATTCGGCTTAAAAAAACCAGTTCCAAGTACTAATAACGCTAAACCTAAGTAAAAGGAAAATGTGGTTTCAAACGCCATAGCTGCGTGACCTAGTGTCATGATCACACAACCAATGACTACCGCAATTCGATAGCCGGTCCATTTATCAGCAATCCATCCACCTATAATAGGAGTTAAGTACAAAAGTGAAGCATACGTACCAATTAATGAAAGTGCGTGCTCACGTGACCAATCCCAACCTGGGTTATCACTCACTAAGGGTGCAGTTAAAAACAGAATAAGGAGGATACGCATTCCGTAAAAAGAAAAACGTTCCCACATCTCGGTAAAGAATAATATAAAAAGTCCGATAGGATGTCCTAAGACGGTATCCTTAAATAAATTTTCAATATCAGTATTCATAGGGATTATATATAATAAAAAATTAAGTAGTTTTAAAAATTAAGCTTTAAGGTTTTTGGGTGAATTATTTTATGCCGTGCATCAATTTTTTAATAAATGGCGTAACAAGGATGAGCACTAAACCACTGGCGATTCCTGCATAAAATAAGTATTCATAAAGATTGATATAACCGGCCTTGGCTAAAATAAAGTTTCCTTTATCCTCGAGACCCACACTGGCCATATCCGAAATTTTAGCTGCTATAAACTCGGAACTCGCAGTGGCCAAAAACCACACGCCCATCATAAATCCGACAATCTTTGCTGGAGATAGTTTTGTCACAACCGATAGGCCGATTGGAGATAAGGATAATTCCCCACAAGTATGCAATAGATAGGCAATAACCAACCAATAGTAAGCAACCTTTCCTTCTTCCCCTGATAATTGGCCGCCCAAAACTAAGGCGCCAAATCCGAGACCCACGAGGATCAAGGCATAAGCGAATTTATAGGAAGTGCTAGGATTTAGTTTTCTCTTATCAAGCCATACCCAAAGTCTAGCAAAAGGGATTGCCAAAGAAATAATAAAAAATGCATTTAAGCCCAGAAACCAACCCGGTTTTAATTCAAATCCGAAAACATTGAGATCAATAATACGTTCAGCAAACAGATTGAGGGACATATAAGCTTGTTCATAAAGCGCCCAAAAGACAATGGTAAATAAAATGAGAATCGTAAGGGCCATTAATCTTTCCCGCGCTACTTTGTCCAGGAATTTTACAGAATAATAGATTATATAGGCGAGAGATCCTGCGCCAGCAACCATCAGTATAGATTGAACCACCGAATGACTTTGAACCATTTGCCATACAATGAAAGTGCCAAGAAAGGCGAAGATATAAATCCAATATTCAGTTTTTACTCCAAATTTTTTCGTTTTTAGGACATCTGGATTTCGAGGTTCTCCTTTACCTTCCAAATAAGGTTTCCCAAATATAAAGACGATAAGGCCCAAAAACATACCAATTCCCGCCGCTCCAAAACCATAACCCCAACCATATTCTTCACCTAAGTAAACGCATATAATAGTTGCCATTAGTGCACCCACATTGATTCCCATATAAAAAATGGTAAATCCTGAATCACGTCTAGGATCATTTTCGGTATATAGTTCTCCTACTATAGAAGAGATGTTCGATTTTAGAAAGCCGACGCCCATAACAATTAGCGCTAATGAAAAATAGAAGACCTGCAAAGCAAATACATCTCGTTTTACCACACCATCTATCATCGTGGCTTGATTACCTTCGTAAGCCATTCCAATATGTCCAAGCACTAATAAAACCGCTCCAAAAATGATCGCTTTCCGGAATCCAAGATATTTATCAGCAATATGACCCCCTAAAACTGGCATTGCATACACTAATGCCGCATAACTCCCTAAAAGAAGATAGCCGTCACTATCAGAAAACAAATGGTAACGGGTAAGATAAAAGAGCAGTAAAGCCTTCATCCCATAAAAAGAAAAACGCTCCCACATTTCCGTAAAGAACAAAACGTACAATCCAACAGGATGTCCAAATAATTCTTTGTGTTTTATGGCAGCGTTATTCATATGTATTCAATCTAAATTTGCTTCAACTACAAAGTCAGCAATTAATGGATACCGTGCATCATTTTCTTTAATTTCGGATTCAATATTAATAGAATCACTGCCGCAAATATTGGTATTCCAGCAATTATTAAGAAGAATGTTGACATCGAATACCTTTCAGATATCTCAGCAATGTATGATCCCGTTTGCCCAGCAATGAAGTTGGCTATCGCAGAAGCTGTAAACCAAAGTCCAAATAATAATCCTGCTAAACGTTTCGGAGATAGTTTGGAAACATAAGATAATCCTACTGGAGACAAACACAATTCCCCCATGGTATGGAAAAAATAAGCCATTATCAACCAAATCATACTTACCGCTGCAGTTTCAGCCCCTTGTGGAATGCTATTCGCTCCAATTGATAACACTACAAATCCTACGCCTACTAATGCCAATCCCATGGCGAATTTAACAGGACCGGAAGGATTCCATACTTTCTCCCACATTTTACTAAAAGAAGACGCTAGAGTAATGATAAAAAAAGAGTTCAAAATCTGAAACCAAGAAACTGTGACTTCTGTTTCCTCAAGACCAAATTCTCTATTAATTTTCCAGATTCCCAAAACCCATATAATCGCAAACGAAATTGCAGTAAAGATAATTGTCAATGGATAATCCTTATATATTTTCTTACCTAATCCGTATAGTACCCAAGTAACAATTACAATTGGAAAAATAGTTAATGCCGCATCCACCCATTTAAAAATTATCCCTGTGTTCCCTTCTAAAACTCTTTGAGTATAGTTTTTTGCAAAAACGGTCATTGACCCTCCTGCTTGCTCAAAGGCAAAGAAGAAAAATATACTCGCTACCATCAGCACGCCTACAACTACTAATCGATCTCTGACAATATGCGCTGGCGTTTCTGCCTCATCTGCAGCGTCGGCAATTTTATCTACGTCGGTCACCACTTCTTTTTCAGGCTTTTTACCTATAATGCCAAAAATTTTCTGTCCAAAATAAAATTGTAGTCCTCCGAACATCATGAATACTCCTGCTAAACCAAATCCGTAATGCCATCCTACTTTTTCTCCGATATACCCACATAATAACATTCCTAGAAATGCGCCGGCATTAATGCCCATATAAAAAATAGTGTATCCAGCATCCTTTTTGGTACTATTATCAGGATATAGTTGACCTACCATAGACGAAATATTCGGCTTGAACATACCATTCCCTAAAATCATCATTCCAAGTCCAATATAAAAAAACGTGGGATTAACCATTTCCAAAGCCATGGACGCATGCCCCAAAGTCATGATTAATGCACCTAGTAAAATTGCTTTTCTAAAGCCAGTAAATTTATCAGCAATGATCCCTCCAATAAGTGGCGTTAAATAAACCAAACCAGTGTACCAGGAATACAATTGCAGTGCTTCACCGCTAGTCCATCCCCAGCCCTCTTTAGTTATTTCTGTTATTAAGAATACCGTTAATAATGCGCGCATTCCATAGTAACTGAAACGCTCCCACATCTCCGTGAAAAATAAAACGAATAGACCGGCGGGATGCCCCATTACCATTTTATCATCTATACCGTATTTCCCCAGATGCGTGATTAATCCTGGATCAAGTTCTTTGCTCATAAATTCTCTTTTTTATAGGTTTTCTTTAATAAAATTAGTCATTTTAGTATATAAATGTAATCTGGTATTACCACCGTAAATACCATGGTTCTTATCCGGATAAACCATCCATTCAAATTGTTTATTCGCTTGTACTAAAGCTTCCACCATTTGCATCGTATTCTGAACGTGGACGTTATCATCTGCTGAGCCATGGATCAACAAGAAATTACCTTTCAATTTATCCACATGATGAATTGGCGAATTTTCGTCGTAACCTGATGGATTTTCTTGAGGCGTTGTCATATATCGCTCCGTATAAATCGTGTCGTAATACCTCCAGCTCGTTACTGGCGCTACAGCAATGGCCATTTTAAAAACATCATTACCTTTAAATAGCGCATTACTACTCATAAATCCGCCGTAACTCCAGCCCCAAATACCCATTCTGTCTTTATCAATATAATTTAAAGCACCTAATTGTCTTGCGGCCTTTATTTGATCTTCAACTTCATACTTTCCTAACTCATTTTGAGTTACTTTTTTGAAATCAGCACCTTTAAAACCTGTACCTCTTCCATCTACACAAGCAATGATATAACCTTGTTGTGCTAAATAGTAATACCAATAATCATTGGGACCATTCCAATTGTTATTAACGGACTGCGAACCAGGACCTGAATATTGAAACATAAACAACGGATAACTTTTTGAAGCATCAAAATCAACAGGTTTGATCATCCACATATTTAAGTCATTACCGTTCACTGAAATTGTACTAAATTCTTTGGATGGCAGATTGTAAGCTTTCAAGATTTTCTCCAAACCTGCATTGTCTTTAATAACTTTTACAAGTTTTCCGTCCTTTGCGGTATGTAACGTATATTCTGGAGCTGAGGTAGCACTCGAATAGCTGTTAATGAAATAAGTAAAATCAGCACTAAAATCGGCAGAATTAGTACCATCCTTCTGGGGCAACCGTTTTTTATTTTTGCCATTTATGTTGATAGAATAGACATCTCTATTAATGGATCCATTTTCTACCGATTGATAAAAAACAGTGTTGCTTTTTCCATCAAAACCATAATAATCGGTCACTTCCCAAGGTCCTTTAGTCACTTGATTGATTAATTTACCATCTTTTGCATAATGATAAATATGATTGTAACCATCCATTTCTGAAGTCCAAATAAAACTATTATCCTTTAAAAACGTTAAGTTATCAGTCACATCAACATAGGCTTTGTCTTTCTCTTCCAAGACTAATTTCGAAGTCATGTTGCTGGCATTAATCATCCATAAATCAAGTGCGTTCTGATGTCTGTTGGTAAATTGCGCGCTAAGAATATTCGCATCATTGGTCCATTTGATTCGTGGGATATAGAAATCGGAATACGATTTTGAAACCTTTACGTCATTAACCTTATTGGATTTCAAATCATATATATGGAGTGACACAATAGCATTGGCTTCTCCAGCTTTCGGATACTTAAAAACGGATTGCTCAGGATATAAATCCGTTCCATACATATCCATTGAAAACTCAGGCACTTCAGTTTCGTCAAACCTAATAAACGCAATATGCGTCCCATCAGCATTCCATTCAAAAGCCCTTACAAAAGCAAATTCTTCTTCATAAACCCAATCCGTAATGCCATTGATGATTTTATTCTTCTCGCCATCAAAGGTAATTTGAGTAGTTTGTTTAGTTTCAAAATCCTTTACGTACAAATTATTATCGAGTCCATAGGCGACTTTTTTCCCATCTGGAGATAAAGTTGGCTCCTGAATTTTCTCGTCGGAAATTTTAACTATGGATTTATTCTTTGTATCATAAACATAAAATATACCTAAGGTTGAACGACGGAAGATCGGCTCTACCTCTGTGGCCAATACTATTTTACTTTCGTCGTTACTAAAGGTATAATCTGAAAAATAAGTTATCCCGGCCAAATCAGTTGAACTTACTAAAGTCTCTATTTTGGACAAGGTTTTATAATCATACACATCGATTGCCGTTGAACCCTTTTCAGAAGTAAGAACAGAGTACTGTTTGCCATTATTCATGGAATGTAAAGACTGCATTCCTTCGGTTCGAAAGGTGCCATTCCAGATGGCATCTAGGGTAATTTCCCTATTCTGCGCTGAGGTTAAAGCTGTTATCAAAAAACAGATAAACAAGGAACTTTTCAAATATTTCATTAGGGATTTTATTTTTTTCAAAATGCTGTCAAGTTTACTAAAAATTATGCAAAAACACTAACCTTTAAAGTTAAAACGTAATGCCAGCATTTGTATCCGTATAATTAAATCAAGTATAGTATCTTTGGTTGACAAAATAATTGCTCATGATCAAACCCATAAAAGGCTTTTCCAAACTATCAAAATCAGATAAAATTGAATGGATCACCGCGACCTACTTTAGTGATCCCGAAACGGCAAAAAAAGCCATAGAACAGTATTGGAACACCGATCAACAACTACAGCAGTTGCACGATGAGTTTATTGAAAACACAATTACCAATTATTACCTACCATTTGGCGTAGCACCCAACTTCCTAATCAACGGTAAATTATATACCATCCCCATGGCCATTGAAGAAAGCTCAGTGGTAGCCGCTGCGAGTAAAGCTGCTAAATTCTGGTTGGATCGCGGGGGATTTAAAACGAAGGTCATTTCAACTACAAAAATAGGGCAAGTACATTTTATGTACACTGGACCTTTTGAGAAACTTCAAGCATTTTTTAAATTCGTAAAACCGAAGCTTATTGAGGACACGGAGCACATGACCAAAAGCATGGAAAAACGTGGTGGTGGCATTTTAGATATTGAGCTCAGGAATAACACTGAAGATTTAAAAGATTATTACCAGCTTCACGCCACTTTTGAAACTTTGGATGCCATGGGTGCCAACTTCATCAATTCGTGTTTGGAACAATTTGCGAAAACCTTTAAAACTGAAGCACTTCTGTTTGATCAATTTTCAGAAACCGAAAGCCATATCCAAATTGTGATGAGCATTTTGTCAAATTATGTTCCCAACTGTTTAGTGAGAGCAGAAGTATCATGTTTGGTTTCTGATTTGAATGAAAATGCATCCATATCTTCAGAAGAATTTGCCCGCAAGTTTGTGCAAGCGGTAAAGATTGCTGAAATAGAACCGTACAGAGCAGTTACCCACAACAAAGGGATTATGAATGGCATTGATGCCGTGGTACTTGCAACAGGAAATGATTTTAGGGCCATTGAAGCGGGCGCTCATGCGTATGCATCAAGAAATGGAAAATACAGCAGCTTATCCCACGCCGAAATAAAAGATGGCGTTTTTAAATTTTGGTTGGAAATTCCTCTAGCACTTGGTACTGTTGGTGGATTGACCAATCTTCATCCTTTAGTAAAAATAGCTTTGGAAATGTTAGATCAACCTAATGCAAAAGAATTAATGCAGATAGTTGCCGCCGCTGGTTTGGCTCAAAATTTTGCAGCTTTGCGCTCGTTGACCACAACGGGAATCCAAGAAGGGCATATGAAAATGCATTTAATGAATATGCTAAATCAGCTCAATGCGAATAACGACGAAAAGAAGAAAATGGTCGCTTATTTCAAACATAACACCGTAACCCACAGTGCGGTTGAAAAGGCTTTGTTTTCCATTAGGATGTTGGCCAACGATTGATGAAACTGTAGGGAGACGGAGGTATGAAGGTTTGAGGTTTGAGGTTTGAGGTTTGAGGAATTGATCTATACACTAAATAACCTACGTTATCGGTACAGTCAAGTGAAAACGTAGACTTTCACTAAAGTGTATTTTAGAAAAGTTAATCTGAAAACTGACACTGAAGACCGAGACTGAGGCTGAGACTGAAAACTGAGACTGACTAAATATCTAAAAAACAAATCCAAAACATTGAAAGCTCAAAAATTCTATAGCAACGGAAAACTACTCATTACAGGCGAATATCTTGTTTTAGACGGTGCTCTTGCCTTAGCAATACCCACCAAATACGGGCAGTCCCTGAATGTGGAACCTATTGAAAAGGGACAATTGAAATGGCAAAGTTTCGATCAAGAGCAGAAGTTATGGTTTGAAGCTGATTTCTCCTTAAAAGATGGGTTTCAATGCATAACCGATAAGGATTCTGATATTGCTGATCGATTGGCGGAAATTCTCAATTCTGCAAAAAAACAGAATACCACATTTTTAAACGAAAAAAAAGGTATTAAAGTAATAACTCGAATGGATTTCCCTAGAAATTGGGGACTCGGTACGTCATCAACTTTAATTAACAATATAGCGCAATGGGCAGATATTGATCCCTATAAATTACTTGGAGATACTTTTGGGGGCAGTGGGTATGATATCGCTTGTGCCCAACATAATATGCCAATAACTTATCAACTTAAAAACAACGACCGTATTATTATTGAACATAATTTCAGTCCGGAGTTTAAAGACCACCTCTATTTTGTGTTTCTGAATAAAAAGCAAAACAGCAGAGATGGCATCGCAACATACAAAAATAATAAGAGCAACAGTAACCTGGCGCTAACGGAAATCAATGCCATTACGAATGATATGATCGGTTGCAGGAGCTTAGAAGTTTTCCAATTTTTAATGGAAAGCCACGAAAGCATTATAGCTCAAATTATCAAACAGACACCTGTCAAGGAACTACTTTTTAATGATTTTAAAGGCAGTATCAAAAGTCTTGGGGCTTGGGGAGGTGATTTTATTTTAGTGGCGTCTGATGTAAATCCGCAGCAATATTTTAAAGAGAAAGGGTTTGAGACGATTATTCCATATGGGGATATGGTGTTATAAAAAAATAGCAAAACTGATTTAATAGAAATGAATTTTAACCATTCCGATTTACGGTTGCGCTAATCAATCGAATCATAGTAAGAATGTACTTCTATCAAAATCAAGACGAATATTTCGAAATCTTAACGCACTGATAAATTAATATAAAAAAAAAGAGGTCTTAAAATTTTAAGACCTCTTTTCGGTTTTTTCTACTCTCTACTTTAAGATCCCGCTGAAATGCGGAATTAGTTCAGCTGGCTGTTTTGATTGCTCCCGAAATATCGGGATTCAAAACAGCGTTTCACTAATAAAACGTAGCTCTATTGTCATCAATAACGGCAGCGTCTTTTAAAGCTTCATAAGCCTTAGATTGTGCTGCATTTGATTGTGTCATGTTCAACCTGTTGGCAACAGCGTTGTAATTGTCGAGTTTAGGAGCTTCTGTCTTTTTAGTGACTTCAATCATAAACACGCCTTTATTACCATCAATTAATTTTGAAGTTTGACCTTCTTTCAAACCAAATGCCGTTCCTACAACTTTAGGCTCCAAACCTGCACCTGAAAGCGTTGGGTTTTTCATACTGACGCCACTTGCAGTCGATACCGACACATTTTGGCCTTGAGCAACTGCTTCCAAAGTTGAAGCAGAAATCTTCTCACGAATCATTTTTGCTTTTTTCTCTTTTCTGATTTCCGGAATTACAGTAGCTGATGCAGCTTCCGGCGTCATCAATCCTTTTTTGTTCACACTGGTTACCTGAACCACGGCATAGCCTACACCAGGAATTGAAAAACGTTTAAAATCTCCCACTTTAGTTCCGTTTTCAAAAGCCCAACGTACAATCGATCTTTGACTACCTAATCCTGGGATGTTTTCGTCAAGTTCTTTAATATTGTTTACTGGTCTTACCTCTGCATCATTTTCCTTTGCTACCTCTTGGAAATCTTTATTCTGAAGTGCAATTTCAAATTTCGAAGTTCTGTTGAACACATCATCAATCGTGTTTTCCGAAGGCTCAATTTTTTGCGCAAGCGTTGCCACCTTAATCATGCGATTCTTAGCTTTCTGATCTAAAATTTCAACAACGTGAAATCCAAAATCAGTTTTCACAACGCCAATATCTCCTTTATTGTTTTCGAATGTATAGTCTCTAAATTCCGGTACCATAGAATTGTATTCGTACCAATCTAAAACACCTTCTTTTTCATTGCTCACTTTGTCTATAGAAAAATCTAATAAATCGGCAAATTTCGATCGGTTACCTTTGATCACATTCATCAAACTATCAGCAGTCGCTTTAGCTTGTGATTCTGTTTGGATTGTAGTCTCGTCAGATGCCCGTGAACCAACAAATGGAAGTAATAAATGCCTTGCCTTAACAGAGTCTGGCATGAACTTTTCTTCAACCACCTTAGTGATTTTATACATACCATTGTCCTTGTAAGGTCCATAATACTGACCAACATTAAGTTTATAAATACTATCCTGAGCTACATCTGGTAAACTCGATTTAGTCAAGTAAGTATTTGTATACTTTACATCAGAGTTTGCGTTGATAAAGCCTTCAATGTCTTTAGCCGCTTTCAAACCAACAAGAGTATCATTCAATTTAGAAACTTCATTGTATTCCACTCTAGTATCCAACATGGCTACTACATTTTCTTTTACTGCATTTTCATCTTCCAAAGATGCAGCTTCCGTAAATTGTACAAAGTTGATATCTCTCGACGCATCTACTTCAAATCTCTTTTTATGTTTACTGATATAATCTGAGATTTCAGATTTCGAAACCTTAACCAAACTATCAGAAATTGATGTGTACGGAACATTTACAAATTTGATGTCCACATTAGCACTTTCTGCTTCATATTCTACTTTGGCCTCAGCAAGCGTCGCGCCCACTCCAGCTTTGATCATATTAAAATAAGTTTGCTCCTGAGCACCGACGGCAATGGAAGCTTCGTTATTGACCCACTCGGAATAATTGATTTGAAAGTTTCCAAGCGGCGCTCTTTCAGGCGAAATGGCTTTTAAATTAGCAATAAATTCATTCAATCTATTTTCATCAAAAATACCAGCTTCGTTGGTAAACTCAGGGAACTCTGCAAAGTTGTTTCTCAAAAGATTTCTCATTTGATCTTTTTCTACAGAAAGACCTAAACCTTCAAATTGATCTTCCATTACAACACGTCTTAACTCTTGATCCCAAACTCTATTCATAGTTTGCGTACTACTCGCACCTGGACCCATTTGACGTTGCAAGTTTTCAACGCGGTTCATAAACTCGTCACGTTTAATTTCATTACCATTAATTGTCGCAACAGTATCTTGTGAACTACCAAAAGCACTACTGTTTGTGAACAAGTCTGAAAGGACAAAAGCAAATAACGCCAAAGCGATAATTACGATAAGGAAAATAGAACGTTGTCTAATTTTATTTAAAACTGCCATTTTATTGTATATGTTAGAAAATATAAGTGCGCGAAAATACCATTTTCTATCAAATAATAAAAGTAGAAGTCTATTTTATTAATTTAATATCAAATTGTTTAGTATTTGTCAAGGTTTATCGATTCACAAAGACCATGAAGTATGTAATTTGAGGTATTCGAGATGTCTCATTAGGATAAAGAATCTAGATTTATAAAGAAAAATGGATGACTCTTAAAAATCCCAATTTTTCATATTTACCAATTTTAAATTATAAAAATGGAACACCGCGAATTCAAGATATCCAACTGCCGACTGTCGACTGCAGCTTGAAGACTAAAAACCTAATCCTCATCAAGAACCTTAAGAGACACCAAATTAATCTTTGTGGTGGAAACCTCTAAAATGGTAAAAAGATAGTTTTCGATTTGGATCTGATCATTCACATGTGGAATTTCCTCAGTTTCATCCACGATCAATCCGCCTAAGGTTTCATAATTTTCACATTCTGGAAGATCTAACTTGTAGACTTCATTGATATAATCGACTTCCAGTCGTGCTGAAAATTTATAATTCGAGTCATCTATCTTCTCCTCAATCAACTCGATAGTGTCATGTTCATCTTCGATTTCTCCAAACAACTCTTCAATAATATCTTCAACCGTTATAATACCTGAAGTACCACCATATTCATCAATAACGACAGAAATACTTTTTCGTTTTTTGGTAAGTACATTCAAGACATCTTTGATTAACATGGTCTCAGGAACAAACTCGACACCCATCACTACAGATTTAATATCTTTTGGTTTTTTAAACAATTCAAAAGAATGTACATAACCCACGATATCATCTACCGAATCATTATAAACCAAGATCTTGGACAATCCGGAAGACGTAAATAAGGCACTCAAACTTTTAACAGAATCATCAATATCTACTGCTACAATTTCCGTTCGAGGCAGCATGACCTCTCTCGCTTTTACCTCAGAAAAATCAAGCGCATTCTGGAATATTTGAATTTCACTATCTATTTCATCGTGTTCTTCCACCGATTCCATTTGCTCACTGATATAATTGCCCAGTTCAACTTTAGTCATAACCAGTTGAACATCTTCTCCACCGGTTTTGAAAAAGCGTTTCAGAATCATATTAGAAATCCAAATAACGAAATCAGAAACCCAAGAAAATAGGCCGTAAAAAAAATAAGCGGGCACTGCTAAAATCTTCAGCAGCGAATTGGCATAAATCTGAAAAAAAACTTTCGGTAGAAACTCGGCGGTAATAAGGATAAGCAGTGTTGAAAGGATTGTTTGAGTTAGCAAACTTAAATCAGTAAGCAAATAATCTAAAAATCCATAGCCTGTTGGATATAAAGACTTAAACCAATTAACCAACTTTTCTCCCATCAAAAAGCCATAAACCACTAAGGCAATATTGTTTCCAATAAGCATTGTAGCGATAAATTTAGAAGGCTTAGCCGTAAGTTTGGTCAGGGTTTTTGCTAGAAAATCATTTTGTTTTTTAGCAATTTCAATATGGATTTTATTGGAAGACACAAAAGCAATCTCCATCCCTGAAAAAAAAGCAGATAAAATAAGGGACAGAATTATGATAACCGCACTACTGTCCATAAATTATTGGTTGTTGTTCATTTTTTTTCTGAAATGCTTTTTGAAAAAATACATTCCTACTGCCAAAAGCGCAAATACTAAAAGCATAATTGCCTTGCCGTTATCTTCATTCCACCATCTTACTGACTCGTAAATAAAGAACACAGCAATGAATAAATAAATATATTGAATAACTTTTTGAACCGTTTGCATGGGTAATTTTAATTTGGCAACAAAGATAACTAAATATTTATCTGAAGGTAAAGTTTAGAAAATTGATTTGTAATGGATACTGATAATTCACCACAGAAAATAAGGTCACAGAGACGTATCATCCAAATACACCGTACTTGTTACCTCACTAATCCCGTAGCTCGTGAAATCACGGTTAGAATCGAAGGCATTTCCTGTGACTATTTTGGTTGGTGATACATATCTAACAGGTTTATTAGAGAATACCCAATCACGCTTTTGGTCATAAAACAACTGTTCCGCAAAAATGCTATCCCTTGTTTCTGTAGTAATAAGAACATTACCTCTTAAATCAATTAAATCTGTATTGTTATATACAATCCCATAATCGGCAACGATAATGCTTTTTTTATTATTCTCATCAAAAAGGTAAAGAGTGACTCCATCTGGAAATTCGTTATAAGAAAACTCTCTATTTGAAAAGTCCAACATTTTAGGGCTTATAAGATTTGCTTTCAGACGACCAGAATCTGTGTATTTCAGATTCATATCTTCAGCAATGCCTATAGGCTCGTTTTGTAGGATACCAATTTGCTGTACTTCTTTGAAATTGTTTTTACATGAAAAAAACATAGTCACAGCAAACGCTGTGACTATGTTTAAAAATTTATATAATACTTTATGTTTCATCTATATTTTTGGAACGGTCACACTTGAACCAATCCAGCAACCTATTTTGATAACCTCACCACCATTACCTTTACTGAAGATCTCTGCTCTGGTCGGTGCTGAACCTTCATAACTCGCAGCCAAACCTTCACTATATGTTTTCAAATTACCGTCAACTCTTCCAGCTTTTCGTGCTTCGCTAGCTGCTAACCAGAAAACGGCTCTTTTACTAAAGTTATCAGTTCCACAATTGTTTGCACTCGCTGCATACATCTGAGCAATTTCAATATATGCTCTACCATTAGACGGATTCAACTCTAAAGACTTTTGGAAATAATTCCTTGCTGACCCAAAATTGCCCTGCTTTCTTAAACTTTTTCCAAAACGCATAGCTAACTGTGATTTTTTTAATGGGTTTTTCTCAAGATCATAAGATTGGTCCAAATAAGGTTTAGCTTCTTTTTCTTTCCCTTGCTTCATCAACAAATTATAAACAAAGTACTTCGTATCTGCAGATGGCGAAGACTCATCATAAGCTTTTACTAAATCAGTATACAATGGATCATCCGTACATTCTTTATTGAACATTCTGTTTACAGCGCGTTTCAACCATACTGCATCACTTTTGAACTTATCAAAATCCCTTTTATATAATGGTACCAACACCTCACAATTGGCCAATTTACCTAGTTTGCTGTCAATACTTCCTGAAATCTTTTCATAGTTTTCCAAATAGTTTTCATACTGTTTTTTAGTCTGTGCAGTCTTAGCATCCAGTACCTCCCCTGCCTCTTCTTTTTCAACAAGCGGGTTTAACATCTGAGTGTAGTTGTCAATTTCCTGTCCAATTTTATCAATGACATCATCATATTTATTAAAAACATCTTGTACTTCTACTTCCTTTTTGTCATGCATATCTACGATGGTAGAAAAATATGCATACAAACCTTTTGGATTGGTAAAACTTTCAGGAGACGTCTTATATAGATCATCAAAAATGTCATACACCTGCTTATCGCCATATCCTAAAGCCTCTCTTTGATCATATTTATACATGGCTTTATCTTGAAGTACACCGCCTGCAGTATATTTATTTGGAAAATTAGCAAGACCGTCATCCCATACCTTCATCAAGTCATTGATCAAAGTTACCTTATCAGCTCCTGATGCTTTATCAATTTTGTCTTTAAGAATTCTTTCGCCATAAAAATAAATAGCATAGTTAAATTTAGGACATTTTTCACGAAGCTTCATGAATGGTTCATAAGCTTCATCGAACCTTTTGTTTTTAGCATAATCGCTCATTAAGGTAAGATTAATCATGCATTCTTCGTCCTGTTGAGCAAAACTCACATTGAAACTCAAGAATAAAGCAAGTAATATTAAGGTAACTCGTGTTTTCATGTTATTAAATTTATCCTGTTAGTTATATTTTCGTTTTTGGAACCATCTATCGTTTAAAGATAAACTAATTTGCAAATTCATAAAATTTTCTTCAATTAAATTTGCTTTAGTTGTCCCTCTTTTACCAAACTCAAAACCAATATTAGCATTTGAGAAAAAGTCGTTCCCCACTGGCAACCCAACTCCAAAAGATATGCCAAACTCATTTATGGTTTGATTTTTTATTTCCAACCCAGTGTTTTCAAAATGGAATCCAGCTCTGTAAACAATTCTTTCCCAATAGCTTGAGAACGAATTATATTTTGGAATAAAATATCCTCCTAATGCGATCGCCGAACCATCAACGAACTTAGCATTGCCGATACTAAAAATGGGGTTATCAAATTCACTGGTCTTTTGAAATGAATATTCAGCACCCAAAAACCACTTTTGGGGCTGTCCTATACCTGCTCCAAATGAGAATTGAGTGGGCAAGGTCATATCCGTTGATTTTAAATTGTCACTCTCCAAATCGACTTCAATACTGCTTGTTATCACTTCCTGATTTGAGAATGGATCAGCAACTACCGATGAAAATGCACGTTTATTTTCCGAATTAATCTTGCTTTTTGGCATATAAGTCAAGCCTGTGCTTAATTCCAGCTTGCTCGTAATCATTGTTTTATAGTTCAATCCAAAATTAAGATTGACGCCACTTAGATCAGAACGGTTGTTTTCTAGCGTATGGTACTGTAATGGCTGCCCATCTTGGTACCTGAATTGAAGTGCACTATTTTGAATGTTTCCAAAATTATAACTCGCATCCAAACCTACACCCAATTTTGGTGTAATTTGATAGCCGAATCCTATAAAAGCTTTGTTAAGTCCGCCCTCCCCTCTGTAGCGTTCGTTGATAGTGCTATCAGTGTTCGAGGATTCTAATTTATATCCAACTGAAGAGTACGGAATTATACCAAAACCCATTCCGAACTTCCCCATTGGAACGGCAAGAGCCAAATAATCAAAAGTTGTGGCATTAGCACTTTGACTCTCATTTTCTGATTTAAGGTTCAAATTACTTGAGCTTCCGCCAACAGTAAATTTAACTGGTCTACTTTCCCCATTCCAATTTCCAACCGTAAGATTATTACCAGCATAACCAGCAGGATTGCTCAAGTTGACGTGAATACTGTCTGTAAAGACACTTAAGCCACCCATACTTCTGTTTTCCGCTGTGCCTTTAAATTTTAAATTTCCAATGCCGTAAAATGAATAAGGAGAAGCTGTCCCGTCCTGTGCTTGCGCTTGAATTGCGATAACGGTGATGAAAACTATTACAAGTTTTTTTATCATTAGTGTGTATTATATTCTAAAATAAAGTTCAATCCCTCTAAAAGAAAATTCGAGTTGGCAAATATGCTATTTTTTAATTGCTTTGACAAGAAATTGGCGTCACCTCCTGTTAAAATAATTGTTAAATCTAGATATTTTTCCTGATATTCATTAATGATCCCATCAATCTCTTTGATTACACCGTGCATCACACCCGAGTGAATTGCCTCTGAAGTGCGATCTCCAATGATGTTTTTTGGCATTGCAGTATTTAAAAACGGAAGATTGGCTGTGAAATTATGCAAACTCTTGTAGCGCAACCGAATTCCAGGTGAGATAGCACCGCCCAAATATTCGTTTTGATCAGTTATGAAATCGTAAGTAATACAACTTCCAGCATCTATGATCAATACATTACTGTTTGGGTAATGTTTAACCGAAGCCGCAACAAGTGCCATGCGATCCACTCCCAATGTATTTGGTGAGGCATAGTGATTATGAAATGGAAATTTCAAATTCGCATCCAAAATGAGCACTTTGTACTGTTTTTCGAGGTTAATGACCACCTCTTTTGGGAGTCTTCCAACAGATGCGAGGATGCATTTCTCGATTTTGGGGTGCTTTGCGAAAATATTCTTACTCATTTTTTCAAACGCTGAAACCTCAACCACCATTTTCTCTAGGAGTTTATCTTCTTGAAAAACAGCCATCTTCACTAGCGTATTTCCTACATCAACAATTAAATTCATATCTAATCTTAAAGCTGCAAAATTACAAAAGCAATTTTTATATCTTTTATTTTTGCGAATAATAAAAATGCTTCTATATTTGCATCCTCGTTAAACGAGACTGGTGCCTTAGCTCAGTTGGTAGAGCAAAGGACTGAAAATCCTTGTGTCCCTGGTTCGATTCCTGGAGGCACCACCATTAAAAACCCGAACTTATGTTCGGGTTTTTTGGTTTTTGATATTTAAGTATCTTGCCGATTTTTCAAAATCACTCATGATCTTTACCACAATCTACAAATTTCTAGATATCCTTAACCAACTCACATCAAGCAAATTAATGGCTGAGCTTTAAGCTAAATATCCTATATTGCCTAGAATCAACAAAGCATCAAAGGCAGATGGAAAATCAGAGGAATAGACGATAAAAATAGCGTAAAAGACGCAATGCATTGCGTCACAACGAAGTCTCAAGAACGTCTCAACACGGAGTCAGCATGGGTACAGGCGCAATGCCTTGCGCTTCGTAACCACCTCGATAACACTTGCATCAACAAAGACGCAATGCATAGCGTCTCAACAAACATGGACAAATATAAAAACAAATATCGTATAGCATCTACCCGTCTAAAAACCTGGGACTATGGATCTAATGCCTCTTATTTTGTTACCATAAACACAAAAAACAGATTACATTATTTTGGTGAAATACAAGCGGCTGCAATGAAATTATCAGAAATCGGTAAAATTGTAGAAATAGAATGGTTAAAAACATTTGAAATGCGACCTGATATGAATTTATTAATGGCAGATTTTGTGGTAATGCCCAATCATTTTCATGCCATAATAATAATTGGCGAAAATGAATTTAATTTGGGTAACGGAAATGTTGGAGATGCAATGCTTGGTGTAGACGGAATGATAGGTAGGGACGAAATGCATGGTGGGGACGCAATGATTGGTAGAGACGCAATGCATTCCGTCTCTACGATCGAAATGCCGGGGGAATCACAACCAAAAAACCAATTTGGACCACAATCCAAAAATCTGGCATCCATTATTCGTGGTTTTAAATCTGCCGTTACCATCAATGGACGTAAAATTGATCCACATTTTGCATGGCAGCCAAGATATCACGACCGCATCATCCGAGATAGCATCTCATTCTTTAATATATCATCTTATATACGTAACAATCCTAAAAATTGGGAAAAGGATAAATTTCATACATCATGAAGATTTCTTAAGAAAACACAAATCAGACTATCCGTTTCGATAGTCCGAAATGAAATTAGGCTCAATATTCTTGGCTATTCAACCTCTAATTTTCTTCTTCCCATTTAAAACCGAGCCCAAAACACATTATTTGTCCTTAAATCCAATTCCATTTCAAATTTTGTCTAATTTAGAGAATTAACAAATTCAAAAACAATGGATTTCATTAGAAAAATAGGACTTTCAAACTTCTTAATACTTCTTCTCTGCGCCTTGATCATTGGGGTTGCTGAATATATGTTTTTAAGAGGTGACCATTTTCATGCTATTTTTATCGGACTTTGGGCACCAACTCTTTTAGGCATTGTCATTTTCATCAAACAAATAAAAAATGGACGCTAACGCTATTGTATTCTGGTTTTCTGGATTTGTGACAATTCTTGTTATTATTTGGGCAGTCGTCGTGATTAGAGCCTACGATAGAGTGGACAGAGACAATAAGTAGTGTGTTTGCTCATTTTTTATAATACTGGAGGGATATCCTTATTCTACGAGCTCTACATCTATTTTAATTTTTGATCAATTGACAAAAGCCCAAGTTTTATAAGTTTAATGTACTCTTGGGACAGAATAGGAAGCACTATTATGATCCTATCCAAACAAAAATCCCGAGTATTCACTCAGGATTTTTCTTCTAATTAAAAATTTAAATTTCAGGTCACTAGCTTAAATATTGCAATAGCATATACTTTTCTTTTTATATTATAGTTTTAGGTTTTCCGATTTAGCTAAAGAAACGGTGATTCCTAAGGCAAGAGCCAAAGCAATAAATCCTAAGGAAACCCATTCCGGAAATTTGAAATAATACGATCAACATTTTAATTCCTACAAAGGATAAAATCGCGATTAAACTGTTTTGCAGATATCTGAACCGTTCCAACATATTCGCTAAAAAGAAATACATAGAACGCAGACCTAAAATTGCGAAAATATTGGAACTAAATACTAAGAATGAATCTGAGTTAATGGACAGAATTGCCGGAACTATCAATATCAAAAACAACATCCATCACTTCAATAACCACCAATGCTAAGAATAAAGGTGTAGCCACGGTAAGATGACGTCGCTTCACAACGAAATGCTCATTTTCAATATCTGCAGTAATGGCATAATCTTTCGGAGTGTTCTGAAAAATAAAGAATCTTTTGGATGAAAGTCATGATCATCTTTAGTAACAACATTTCAAGGCTGTAAATACTAAGAAAGCTCCAAATATATAAGTCATCCAGGAGAATTTGTGAATCAGCATAAAGCCCAAGAATATCATCAAGCCTCTAAAAACTATTGCGCCTAAAATCCCCTAAAACAATACGCGGTGTTGATACATGGGTGGTATTTTGAAAGATGCAAAGATGATCGCTATCACAAAAATATTATCAATACTCAAGGACAATTCGATAAAATATCCCGTGATACATTTAATCATGACATCATGCGGCAATAATTGATCTGGATTATCAATATGGACGCCACCACTATATAATCAATAAATCACTCCTGAAAACGCAAAAGATAAGGTTGCCCAAACAGCAGTTCAAATACCCGCTTATTGAGAACTGATGACATGTGGGTATTTGTTAAATATGCATAAATCTAAAGCTAAAAAAATACATATTCCAATAATAAATAGAATCCTAACAATCATTTAAATTATGTTTTAAGTGGCACAAATACCTTTAAATCGATTTACTTTTTTATCGAATTTTTAAAAAACGGAAGTCTAAATCTCAGTTTTTTCGATCTCAAACATTTCAAGAATCTTTGGATAATAAAGTCCTAAGGCGAAGCCGCGCACGACTACATAAAAGATAAAAGCGATCCACAAACCTGAATTACCATAAGAATTTACGAGAATCAGACCTAAACCAATAAAAGCTATCAAGGCCATTATAGTCGCATTTCGCATTTCTTTACTTCTGGTAACGCCAATAAAAACCCCATCCAACTGAAAAGCAACGAAAGAGAATAGGATATAAAACACTGCGTAATTCTTGTAGTTTGATGCTATAGTTTGTACTTGCAAGTCTTTAGTCAATAAACGGATTGCGGTATCACTAAAGAAAAACACGATAAGAGCAAGCATCGCCGCGGAAACGCCTGCTAGAATGGTTGATTGTTTAATGTGAAGTATAAATGCAGATTTGTTTTTAGCGCCAAAAGCTTTTCCTGCAAGCATTTCTACCACGTGTGCATAGCCATCCAAAAAGAAAGCCGACAAGGTTACAAATTGCAGTAATACGTGATTGGCGGCCAGTGTATAATCTCCAAATTTAGCGCCTTGATTGGCGAACCAGGCAAAACCAGCAAGCAAAGCGAAGGTCCGAATCATAATATCCGAATTCACCTTAAATAAGGCGATTAACTTAGATGCCTCTAAAATCTGAGTTTTCAATTCCCGAGCACGCTCGAAGAATCGTTTAATTTCGAGCTTACGAAATACTACATAAAGTGCAAAAAACAAAGTCAGCCATTCTGCCAGTACGGTTCCGAGAGCAATTCCCTTCACTCCCATTCCAAAGCCTACGACGAAAGTGATATTAAATGCAATGTTTAATCCATTTAGAAACAACTGCACCCAAAGCAATCGCTTCGTCCACCCCATTCCAATGAGCGTTCCCAACAACGCAAACGTAATTAATGTGGCTGGTGCACCCCAAATTCGGATGTAGAAATAATCCTTGACCAAATCTTTAATCTCATCACTCGCACTCAGCAGATAGACGGAAAACTCGCCAATTAACTTCTGTAAGATCACTAGGATTAATCCGATCCCAGCTCCTAAAAAAATAGTTCTAAATACTAAAGCATGCAATTCCTGATCGTCTTCTGCTCCGGCAGCCTGAGCAATAAATCCAGTGGTTCCCATTCTTAAAAACCCAAATCCCCAATACACGAAACTAAAAATCAGAGCAGCTAAGGCAATCGCCCCTAAATCGGCCGCTGAGGCAGTTTGACCTATTGCGGCAGTATCTACCAAACCCAAAAGTGGCACTGAAGCATTAGCGATAATGATTGGTATCGCCAATTTGATGATGTATATATAATTATTTTTCTGCATTAGAAGAATTCCTTTTCTGAAAAGCTATCGAACTTATATGTTGTCTAGATTTTGAAAGAACTTAATTACTTTTTTAGTCTTAATAAAAGATTCCGTGTATTCTGTTATGGAGTCAGATGATAATTGAGGACTTTCAATCTGTCATGATATTAGGGTTTTATCTTGTTGTGGCGCAATGAGAATGGTCTTCCCAAAACGCAAATCAAAAATCCGTGTATTGATAATGGCGTAGCTTTCATTTTCTGCAATTGTAAAAGCGACATAATCAATTCGATTATTTTTCGTCTTAACAAATCCTTGCCCCAAATAGTCAGGATGATTTCTAGATATTACGATGTTAGTAGTTAATTTATCATTTTCATTATCCATCATATCTGTCAAAACGAAAATTTGAAAAAACACCTCATCTTTTAGGCCTTTTAATCGGTCTTTATTCAATGCGTTTTTTCCAACGAAAAAGCTACACATTAAAATTCTTTTATCCTTTACTTGAAGTTTTCCAGTCTCATATCCCACCCCCTTTAAAATTATCTTTACCAATTAAGCCATATTTCGGCTCTGGAAAAACACCTACTTCAAAGGGTCCAGAATCCCAGTCTTCGATACTTAGCATGTTCCCCCTAAGCATTTTTCTGTCCCAAGTCAGTGAATCATTTCTATTATTTAAATGATGTTCTCTTTTTTGCAGATTCCATTGATTATTATCTGGCCTGACAACCGAAGATGTATTAGAGCAGCTGGACACAACAAGCAGAATGGCCAGAAATAGTAATAGTCTGTTCATTAATTTTTATTTTTAAAATAATATAAGAATCCTTTGAGGCTTAAACCTTGACAAACCTACTTAACTTTTCACGAACCACTTTATAGAAACTTCAATTTCATAAACACTATGATTGTCATTTATTGATATTAGACCTCTTATTAATGTATTCACGGCAAACCACCTCTAAAATAAAAGTATGAGCTTACCTTGTTAAATGAATTTGTAAATTTGTAACGATGACGATTTTAATTATAGAAGACGATTTACGTGTCGCTGAGCTTTTGCAAAGAGGTTTAGAAGAGCACGGCTTTACCCCAACTTTAGCCTATGATGGCATTTCGGGCAAAAAACTGGCTCTACAGAACGATTACGACCTCATCATAACCGACATCATTTTACCTAAATTGGATGGTATTGATTTGTGTAAACTCATCAGGCAAGCCAAGCCCAACATGCCGATCATCATGTTGACGGCGTTAGGTACCACCGATGATAAAATCGAAGGATTTGATGCTGGCGCAGATGATTATTTGGTCAAACCTTTTGAAATGCGCGAACTCATGGCTCGCATCAGAGCTTTACTCAATCGAAGAGGGAACAGTAATAACAGCTCAAGTATTATTCTTAATTATGATGATCTCGAAATGAATTTGCACAGTAAAATGGTCAAACGTGGTAATCAATATATCGATTTAACCCCCAAAGAGTTTAAGCTTTTAGAATATATGCTTCAAAATCCGGAGCGCGTGTTGTCCCGCTCTGAAATTGCTGAAAAAGTCTGGGATACGCATTTTGATACCGGCACGAATTTTATAGATGTCTATATTAATTATTTGCGCAAAAAGATTGACCGTGAATTTAAGCATAAACTCATTCATACTAAATCCGGTATGGGTTTCGTGTTGAAACGAGAAGATAACTAAAGGAAATTCAATATTATAAACAGATTGAAAGGCACTTTAATTTGTGAAATGTAAAGTATAGTGTACGTTTTTAAAAAATAAATAGATTCGCGTAAATTCGTGAAATTAGTGTCTAAATTTTTCAAAATCTAAAGCGAGTTACAAGTATAACTTTATCATGCCACTCACGAATTTAATTTAATCCATCAATTTTTATGACAACTTGAAAACAA
>JBBSRC010000044.1:0-33978 GCA_038243395.1 Flavobacteriales bacterium
AGCTTTTATCTCCATCGATTACGACATACGAAAAACCAACATCCGCACGCTTATAATCACGCAGACGGTTTTGATATTGGTAAGGATCGGCATAACTTGGAGAGCCTCCAGGAACGCCGGTATTGTAAACTAAGTTTAAGTATACTTTTAACGCAGGAATGTTGGGTACATAATCCTGAAACAAAACACCAAACTTCAAACGTTGATCGGTTGGTCGCGCGATAAAGCCTTGTTCTTCGATATTTTCTTCAGTTTTTAAATATCCAAAACTGAACCATGATTCGGTACCTGGGACAAATTCGCCATTCAATCTTAAATCGACACCATAGGCATAGGCTTTTGCGTTATTGTTGGCGCGATATCTAATTCTCACATTTTCCAAGGTGTACGGATTAACGTCCGTCATATGCTTGTAATAGGCTTCAGAAACCAATTTAAACGGCCGGTCCCACATTTTGAAACTGTATTCATTGCCCAAAACAAGATGTATTGATTTTTGAGCTTTCACATCAGGTCTCATGACGCCAGAAGAATCTCTGAGTTCTCTGTAAAACGGAGGTTGGTAGTACAAACCACCAGCTACTCGAAATAGCATGTCTTTATCCCAATCGGGCTTAATGGCAAATTGCGCTCTCGGACTAAAAACAGTTTGCGTTTTACTTTCTATTCCATCACCATTCACGGTCCAGTTATGAGCTCTTACCCCAAAATTATAAAACACATCGTTAGTGCCCAATTCGGAACGCTTGCTCCATTGGGCATAAGCTTGAAAGCGATCAATTTGCGCATAATTGGTAGCGCGTACATTTTGAAAAGCTACTAAAGGTCCTTCATAGGGTTGATAAGGTTGGTCGTTAGTGAAACCCAACTTTGGTGGATTAATAGAAAATCCCGCAGAATCGATCACTTCCCATTCTACCAAACGATCACGGATATCTTCATGCGTATATTTTACGGACCATTCAAAGTTATTATCCTCTATCTTATATTCGCCTTTGTGTTCAACGTTCATTATTAAGGCATCCAAATCGTTGCGGCCGTGGGTTAATTGGGAACCAATCCCTTCGCTGAATTCAACTTTACCTAAATTTTCATCACCAATGTTACTATTCACTTCACCCAAACGGTATTGTGCCAAAATATCAAAATGTTCTTCTTCTGTGGTATGGAATGTGGAAGCAATTAGTCTTAAAGTCAAATCCTCACTAGCAAAATAGTTCGCTTTAAATGCTCCAAAATAGGTGTTGTATGCATCTTTTTCTTGACCTTCATAATACACTAATAAAGCTATCGGATTGGCGATAGTTCCAAAATTAGTTTGTCTATTTCTGGGTTGAAAATTATATGTGTTGCTTGAGATGTTCCCTAGAAAATTTACATGTAATTTGTCCGTAATCTTATAGGTTAAATAGGTTTGGACATCAGCAAAAATTGGTTTTACATTGCCTTCTGTTTCTAAGGAATTCAACACTAAACTATTGTCTCGATAACGTAATCCAATTATGCCAGATAATTTGGAGTCTTTCGATACCGCTTCTGCGGAAATGCTACCGCCTAATAAGGAAATGTCGGCAGTCATCCCAAACTTTATCGGATTTCTATAAGTAATATCTAAAACGGACGAAAGCTTATCGCCATACTTCGCTTGAAATCCACCTGCTGAAAAATCGACGTTTTGCACCAGATCCGTATTGACAAAACTCAAACCTTCCTGCTGTCCCGAACGCACCAAAAAAGGTCTGTATACTTCTATGTCATTGACATAGACTAAGTTTTCGTCAAAATTACCTCCGCGTACAGAGTACTGCGTGCTCAATTCATTTGAAATATTAATTCCGGGTAAAGTTTTTAATATATTTTCGACGCCTGGTTGTGCACCTTTAATAGTACGAAGAAGGGCAGGAGCAATGGTGGTTACCCCATCTACTGATTGCCGCTGACTACTGTTAATAATTACTGTGGCAATCTGCTCAACATTTAAAGACATTACCGGATTGAATTCTATTTCCTGTCCATTCTTCAGATTGAATTTTGCGCTGACACGTTTATAGGAAAGATGTGTAAATTCAACAGTAATATCAACAAGGGTCGGAATTTTTAATTCGTAGAAACCATTGTCGTTGGTTGTCGTTCCTGAGTTTCCTGATTTAATGCTGACATTGGAAATGGGCAGATTGGCTTCATCCAATATTATTCCTCTTAGGGTTGCGGTCTGAGACCATCCCATAAATGGAAGCATTATAAAGGCGAAACGCAAAAGTTGAAAGGACAGTTTCAAATGGCTATTTTTTTATTTTCTGAAAAAAGTTGCTTCAAATGTAGAACTATTTCCAACATTATCAGTTACAATGAGTTTCAATTCGTTTTTGGTATCGGTAGCGACATTATCATTAAAATCGAAAGTTAATGTATTGGTTTTATACTCATATTCCAATAAAATCCACTTCCCGTTAATGGTGGCTCTGTAATTACTGATACCAGAAAGATCATCAGTAATTTTGAATTTAAGGTATCGGAAGTTGCTCAGCCATTTCCCATCCTCAAAGTTGTTCGCTGAGATTTTTGGTCCTCGGGTATCCATAACTAAAGCATAAGTTCCCAGTGCGTTTGATGACGCTGATATTATATTGTCTTTCCTTTTAGTGTTGAGATAACTCGGATATCTTTTAGAACCAATCAATTCGGCGATATAGAGTTTGTCTTTTTCAGCATCTTTATAATTACTGACATTATATTGAATGGCTACATTTTTTTGTAGAGGGATAATATCTTTATGTAAATAAAGCGTGTCATTACTTACTTTAAAATCTATAAAAGTATCTTCATAAAAGCTGTTGGCAGGAAAATAAACGTTGACATTTTTTTCGTTTAAATTGGTGGGCTGCTCTGAAAAAATATAAGTTTTAGCTTTGGTATCAATTACTTTAGGTGTCTTTGACATTTTTTTCCCATTAATAGGTATTGTGACCCAAGACTCGTTACCATGATAATCTTTTATTTTGATTTTATAAACAGAAGCGGTGCTATCTTCTATTTTAACAAAACCATCATTATCGAGATAATTATAAAGACTCAACAAGTTTCCTTTTTCTACAAATAACTTTTGAACGCGACTTCTTTTGGATTTTAAGAGTTCATAATCCAAAAATCGATTGATCTGCCTCGTTTCACTAAATGAGAATCGATTAAAATCCATTTCAAGTTTTTTAGTGCCATTGTAAAAGGTTTGCAGCCCATTTATACCATTTTGGTTTACGGCCAAATCCTGTTGGTCATAACTAATCACACCAAATCCAATAGTTCCAAAGGCATTAATGCTCTCTACCGTATAATCTTTATTTTTGGTTGGGACAAGCCGTAGTTCCACCCGGCCGGTATCGCCGTTTACAAAAGAAGCTTCGTCTTTCGTATAGGCAAAAACATTAGTTACAAAAGGTGCTTTTTTATCCTTAATCTCAAATCCGAACAGTAAAGGATTGAGGACGCGCTCTTGTTGATCTCTGATCTCGAAATGTAAATGCGGTCCGCCAGAACTTCCAGTATTGCCTGAGTAAGCGATGATTTCATCAGCCTTGACTTTTATCTCATCAATAGCTGGAATCATTTCAACTTCATAGGATTCTGACTGGTATTGTTGCGCCTTTATATATGCTTCAATAATAGGGGCATAGCTAGATAAATGACCATATACACTAGTGTAACCATTAGGATGTGTAATATAAATTACTTTCCCGTAGCCATAATGTGACACTTTAATCCGACTCACATACCCTTCTGCTACTGTATAAACATTAAGCCCTTCCCTTTGTTGGGTTTTGATGTCCATGCCGGCATGAAAATGGTTGGTTCTAAGTTCGGCAAAGGTTCCCGAAGGGATTAATTCAATATCTAAAGGACTTCTAAAGTAATCTTTAGGATATTCTACTTGAGAAAATGCAAACGTGGTAAAAAAGAGAGATAAAAAAAAGAATTTCATAGCTAGGTTTGAGAGGCTAAAAATATTAAAAAAAGTTAGGAGAGCCTAAAGTTATGAGTACTTAAAGTTTGTAGTTTTAGCATAATTTAATCCACTTTAAAAACGGTAAATAGTAAGGATGTCTTACATTCTAAAATCCTGAAGGAACTTGATTTTTAAATAGTTAAGACTCTTTATCTCACTTATAGCTTTTTTTTTTAAAATTTATGATAAAACAATTGTGATTTCTGATTAGGTATGTTAACTTTGTTTCATCAGTATTGAATTTTGTAAATGAGTAAATTTGAAGATATTGTTGATTCCTTAGAGAATAAAATCAGCAAAGTTTTACATAAACAAGAGGTTTTAAAACAAACCAATGCGAAGCTTTCTGAAGAATTAGCTGTTTATCAACAAAAAATTATTCAGCAACAAGAAGCATTAAGTTCTTGGATTGAGAAATATGAATCTCTCAAAATCGCAAATTCAATGTTGGGCAGTGATGAAAATAAACGAGAGACAAAGCTCAAGATAAATACATTAGTAAAAGATATAGATTATTGTATAGCACAATTATCTCAATAATGTAAGTATAGTATTTAATGTCAGAACAGCTAAAGATTAAGCTATCCATAGCGAACAGAATGTATCCCTTGACGATTGCACCTGATCAGGAAGAAGGATTGAGAAAAGCCGCTAAGAATATTGAATCTATGATTAGTCAGTTTGAGCAAAATTATTCAGTTAGGGACAAACAAGATGTTTTGGCCATGTGCGCCTTGCAGTTTGCCTCCCAAGTGGAACAAAAAACAATAGATAAAGACAATGTTAGTGAAGATGTAATAAACAGATTAACCGCTTTAGACGATATTCTTCATTCTCATTTAAGTTCTTAACGTTCTTTTAAATATAATAGGTTACTGCCTACATTAGTTATTTTTTTTGATAAACTCAACGTTAATTCTTTAAAAAGGGTGAGTTTAAGTTGTAAAATCGAGCTGCCTTGAGCAGATTTTTGATCAGCTTGTTAACCCTAAACTTGTTTTTAAGGGGTTTATGCAAAATTCTAAACTTATGTAGGCTTTTTTTTGACCAAATGGTACGTCTTTTTAAAGGATCGTGCTGTTGAAAAGACCCCGTTTTTAACGGGATATTTGAATTATTTCAAATTTTTTTAAACTAAACTAAACATGGATACGAACACAATTTTATTAATTGTTGGTGCCGTAGTATTAGGCATAATACTCGGTTATATTGTAGCAAAAACGCTTGAAAAGAACAATGCTTCAAAAATAATTAAGAATGCAAAGGACGAAGCAAATACGATAATCAGACAAGCTAATTCTGAAGGAGAAACTACTAAAAAGGATAAGCTATTACAGGCGAAAGAAAAATTTATTGAACTGAAATCTGAACACGAGAAAACTATTCTTTCCCGTGATAAAAAAATTGCAGAGTCTGAAAAGCGAACACGCGACAAAGAATCTCAAGTCTCCAATGAATTATCAAAAAACAAAAAATTATCCCAAGAAATAGAAGAGAAAATCAAGGACTATGATTTTCGATTGGAGTTTTTAGAGAAAAAGAAAGAAGAAGTTGATAAAGCGCATAAAAGCAAAGTCAAACAATTGGAAGTTATTTCAGGATTGTCTGCTGAGGATGCCAAATCACAGCTTATAGAATCCTTGAAAGACGAAGCAAAGTCTGATGCTATGGCTTACATTCAAGACACTTTGGAAGAAGCCAAGCTTACGGCACAGCAAGATGCTAAGAAAATTATTATCAATACCATTCAACGTATTGGAACGGAGGAAGCCATTGATAACTGCGTTTCTGTATTTAATATTGAATCTGATGATGTTAAAGGCCGTATTATAGGACGTGAGGGACGAAATATTCGCGCTATAGAGGCAGCCACTGGGGTTGAGATTATTGTAGATGATACTCCCGAAGCCATTATCTTATCGTGTTTTGATTCTGTAAGACGTGAAGTCGCACGTTTATCACTTCATAAGTTAGTTACCGATGGTAGAATCCATCCTGCTAAAATTGAAGAAGTGGTCCAAAAAACCCAGAAACAGATAGAACAGGAAATTATTGAAGTTGGTAAACGTACAGTGATCGACCTAGGAATTCATGGATTGCATCCGGAATTGATCAAATTGGTTGGACGTATGAAATACCGTTCTTCTTATGGTCAAAACTTATTACAGCACTCCCGTGAAGTTGCTAAACTTTGTGGAGTTATGGCCGCTGAATTGGGCTTAAATGCTAAAGTGGCAAAACGTGCTGGATTGCTTCATGATATTGGAAAGGTACCAGATTCTGAGGCAGACATGGAAACGCCTCACGCTATTTTAGGAATGCAATGGGCTGAAAAATATGGCGAAAAACCGGAGGTTTGCAACGCCATTGGTGCGCATCACGATGAAATTGAAATGACCACTTTACTAGCACCCATTGTTCAAGTATGTGACGCTATTTCTGGAGCGAGACCCGGCGCAAGACGTCAGATTTTAGATTCTTATATCCAACGTTTAAAGGATTTGGAAGAAGTTGCTTTAGGTTTTAACGGTGTGAATAAAGCTTATGCTATTCAAGCAGGGCGTGAGTTGAGAGTATTGGTGGAAAGCGATCGTGTTTCTGATGAGCAGGCAGCCAATTTATCTTTTGAGATTTCTCAGAAAATTCAAACGGATATGACTTATCCTGGACAAGTTAAGGTTACGGTAATACGTGAAACAAGAGCTGTTAATATTGCTAAATAAGTAATATAAAATACTACTATTAAAAGTCTGGCGAATGTCAGGCTTTTTTGTTTTTAGCATAAATTGTAAAAGTTGTGCCGACACCAACTTCGCTGGCAACGGTAATTTCGCCACCAAAGCTTTCAATCTGATTTTTAATTAAATAGAGTCCTATGCCTTCTGCATCGCTATTATGATGGAATGTTTTGTACAACCCAAAAATATTTCTACCAAATGTCTCTAAGTCAATTCCCATTCCATTATCGGAAATCATCAATTTAAAATCTTGTTTATCATAGGTACAATCAATAGAAATTATTGGATCTCTATTGGGATGTTTGTATTTCAGGGCATTTGATAATAGATTTAGGATTATACTTTCAAAATAAGAGTAATTGTAATAGAGAAATAATCTTTCATCAATATTATTGTGAATAATAGCATTATTCTCAATGATTGCGAGTTTCAGTACGCCTAAAATATTATTTATCTCCTTGGCAATATATATTTTTTTAATCTTAGTGGCTTTATTGTTTTGCACTTTCACGACATCTTGGAGATTAACAATCGTTTTGGTCAATGAATGGGAAAGTGTTCTTAGGTGATTTATTACTTCTTCCTTGTCATCTGGAGATTCTGCTCCATCGTAAAAATCCAATAAACTTTCAAAGTTTGCCGTATGTTGTTTTAGATTGTGAGTAACAATATGCGCAAAATTTTTAAGTTTATTATTGTGTTCCGTAACAATTACTAGAGAGTCATTAATAGTCTCCTCATGTTGTTTTTGAGTGGTAATGTCTGAATGTGTCCCTATGATTCTCTTTGGTTCATTGTTAGCATCCCTTTCAATAATACGTCCTCTATCTCGTATCCATTTATAGGTCCCATCTTCACACCTCACGCGGTGTTGATTTTCATACATTGGGGTAAAGCCATTCAAATGATTCTGAAAGTCTTTTAGATATTTACTTTTATCTTTTGGATGCACCCGATTATTCCATGCGTTTATATCGCTGCCAAACGATGGATCGGTAACTCCAATGATTTTTTTTGAACCTTCTGAAAAGTAAACACGCTTTAAAACAGCATCATATTCCCACATGCCAATATCTGAATACTCTAAGGCCAACTGCCATTTGACCTCATCCATAAATTTGGAATTTGAACAAGGATTTTCTAATTCTGAATTTGATGAAGTCATAGTTTTACTTTAAATATGGAACAAGCTGCACTAACTAAACTTGGTCCAATTTAATTAGTATTTTAAATGCTACTAAAAACTTGCTCTAAGGGGAATTCTTTGGAAGTTAAGATAATTTTTATAAATTTAAAAATTAATTTACAGAATCAAGAAATCTTTAGGGCTCAGGCGCAAGCCATTGTGATTTTAAAACACTTTTTAAAGTTGGGATTAACCAGTAATTATTGACTGTATGGAAAGGTAAATATTAGAAATCCGCATGCGATATAGTCTCCAGGTTTTATAGACTGGTTAGCGTGGAAGTTGTTTTGAAAATTAGTGTGTTTAATTGCTTTGAGAGGTAGAAGAATAAGCAATTTAGGAACGAGTAGTTTCTTTTTTCTTCTCGTCGATGGATATTATAAACTTGGTTCCTACATCAACCGTACTTTCCACAGTTATTGTTCCACCTAAAGCTTCAATTTGGTTTTTAGTTAGATAAAGTCCAATGCCCTCAGCATTTTCATTATTATGAAAGGTTTTGTAAAGTCCAAAAATATCGTTACCATATTTTTCAAGGTCAATCCCCAGTCCGTTATCTTCAAGTGTAATCGCAATACCTGTTTCCGTCAATTTCGCATCAATGATAACTATAGGCTGCCTATCTGGATGTGAATATTTTAAGGCATTTGAGGATAAATTTAAAATAATGCTCTCCAAATAGGTTTCGTTACTGTATAACATGAGGTCATCACTGACATTATTTTTGATAATAACATTTTTGTCAATAATATCGAGTTCCAAGAGATCCACAACTTTACTAACGTAATCGTTGAATCTTAAAGGTTTAATCTCAAGTTTTGTATTACCTTGTTTGGAAACAATCTGCCTTAAATTATCAATAGTCTTTGTTAACGAATCCGAAACTGTTATAAGCATATCAACAATTTCATCTTGGCTGTTTTGGTCTTCGGCTTCCTTATAAAACTCCAGCAAATTTTCGAAATTGCCGGCATGTTCCTTTAAATTATGCGTAACAATATGTGCAAAATTCGTCAGTTTCTTATTCTGATTACTAATTACATACAAATCTTGTCTTAACCGTTCTTCATCTTCTTTTCGTTGGGTTATATCAATGGTAGTACCAATAAATATTTTAGGGGAATTATTTTCATCATAAGCTACAATTTTACCAAAATCCAAGACCCATTTGTAGGAACCGTCTTCAAATAAGATGCGATGTTCACTTTTATATTCTTGAGTAAGATTTTTAATATGATCGTCAATTGCTTTTTGAAGAGCCTCCAAATCCTCTGGATGAATGGCTTCACTCCAGTGTCTTTTATGCAAATCCAATTCTGAATCTTCAAAACCATGAATGATTCGGGATGCTTTGGAATAGTACATCTTATTATTTGGCATATCCCATTCCCATACACCAATCTGCGAATTATCTAACGCATACTGATACTTATAACTTTTTAAATCTTCTTCACTGTGAAGGGAGGTTGGCATTGTGCTCATAGGTAGGATCATCCATTATAGGTATTTGGATAGAGGTTCAATATTCGGGAAATATAAGATTAAATTTCGATAAACGGAAGTTTTTAACGTTAAAGCGTTTTAATTTCGTGGATGAAAATTTTTTAAAACGTCTCTCAGATGTGATCGGTCCACGTGCATATAGATTTCGGTTGTGGTAATACTTTCATGTCCCAACATGAGTTGTATGGCTCTTAAATCGGCTCCATTTTGTAACAAATGGGTGGCAAAGGAATGTCTAAACGTATGAGGAGAAATGGTTTTATTGAGATCAATCTTTTCCGCAAGTCTTTTGATAATTGTAAAGATCATAGCTCGTGTTAGTTGATTGCCTCTATGATTTAAAAAAAGGGTGTCTTTATATTCTTTTTGTACGCTTATTTTCGTGCGGACTTCATCCTTATAAAGGGTAATAAATTTTTGAGTGGAAATGCCGATAGGAACAAAGCGTTGTTTATCTCCTTTCCCGGTAACTTTAATAAAACCTTCATCGAAGAAAAGATCGGAAATCTTGAGATTGGTCAATTCGCTTACGCGCAGACCGCAACTGTAAAGTGTTTCAAGGATCGTACGGTCGCGTTCTCCAATTCTGACACCATTATATTCTCTGGTCAGTTCTATCGCTCCAATAAGTTGATCTATTTCGTGAATACTTAAAGTGTCGGGTAGTCTTTGACCAGTTTTAGGAGATTCAATAGCATCTAAAGGATTTATTTTTATATAATCTTCAAACACGAGATACCCAAAGAAACTTCGGAGTCCTGAAATAATGCGCGCCTGTGATTTGGCATTGACTTTTTTAGAGGTTTCGTATAAAAATGTTTGTATAGCAATATGGTCAATTTCAATAGGGGATATGATCATTTCATGCTCCTCTAAAAACTTTATGAGTTTCTTAATATCCAATGCGTAATTGTCAATGGAATTTTGGGATAACCCACGCTCAATTTTTAAATAAAGCTTATAATCCTTGAGAGCATCATGCCATTTCATGAATAGTGTTTTTAGAGTAAAGATAAAAGAAAGTTGGTGGTATGAATACAATCTGCAATATTACTAATTACAAATAAATTGCAAGCCAGTTTACTAACTGTTATCGTTTTTTTTAAGATTTTAATTTTTGATATTAATTTCACTTGAAGGTGAAAAGGGTATTTATGCCGTTAAAGAAAGTGTTATTAAAGTCAACCTGTCATTAAGGAGGCTTAGATATTTGCACTGTTATTATAATGGCTTTTAAATTTTAATTGTGTATGTGCAGTGAAGGAAACGTTAAAATCACATACGTGGTGTTAAACTCTGTTAAGATGAGATCTTGTAAGGTATTTCTTAACGTATATCGATTTATAACTTAATAAAACTTAAAAACTATTATTATGAAAAATTTATTTTTAGCAACATTAGTGACTCTTATAAGTGCTACAACAATTTACGCGCAGTCAGATGATTCAACTACACAATTTGGTGTAAAAGGAGGCGTCAACCTTTCTAATATAACTGGCGATGATTCTGGAAATTTCGATTCAAGAACGAGCTTCCATTTAGGGCTTTTCATGGAAATACCAATTAGTGAGCGTTTCTCTTTCCAACCTGAAGTTTTGTATTCAGGACAAGGTTTTACGTTATTAAAAGATAATCCAATAGGTAGTGATATCGAATACCAATTGGATTATGTTCAAATTCCATTAATGGCCAAAATTTATGTGATAAAAGGTTTGTATGCCGAAGCCGGTCCACAATTTGGGTTTAAAGTTAAAGAGACAATTGATACAAAGGAAGGATCAAATAGTGGAACAGAAGTTAATCCTGATGATTCTAAATTAAAAGGATTTGATACTAATTTAGCGTTAGGAACTGGTTACAAATTTGATAACGGTTTATTACTTTCTGCGAGATACACTTTTGGTTTGACCAATATTTTTAAAGATGACGCACCATTAATCGGTAATGCAGATGTTAAAAATTCAGTATGGCAATTTGGTGTTGGTTTTTCATTCTAATGACAACTTAATCACAATCAATTCAATAGAAACCGAAGCAATTGCTTCGGTTTTTTAATGCGTTAAAAAATGGTTAAATATCAGTAATTACTTACGTTTAGTTTTTTTGAAACTAACATTACGCTTAGTTTTGCACTCTCAAATTTACAAACAACTTAAAATAGAAAAAATGAAAAAAGTAATGTTTATGGCTGCGTTTGCAGTTTTCGGATTATCAAATGTGAATGCGCAAGAAGTTGAAACTACTTACGGTTTTGACGAAGGAAGTATCATGTTGGAAGGCGGTCTTGGTTTTAACACTTCAAAAGATAAAAACACAGACACCAAGACTAACGGATTTTCAATCAGTCCAAAAATTGGATACTTTGTAACTGAGGATTTTGCAGTCGGAGTAGAAGCAAGTTACACGTCTTCAACTACAGAAATTGCTGGAACAGATATTAAAGATAACAAAGGCTTTGGCGCTGGTGTATTTGCAAGATACTACTTCTTGGATTTAGGTAAACGTTTCAAAACTTATACAGAGTTAGGTGTAGGTTACGCGTCAAATAAAGATAAAATCGCAGATGTGAAAGCTGACGGTTTTGGCGCAGGACTTAACTTAGGTATTAACTATTTCGTAACTGAAAATATTGCTATATCATTCGGTCTAGCGGACGTAGTTTCTTATTCATCTGCAAAATTTGATGGTGGTAAAGCCGTATCAGGTTTTAATGGAAATATCAATGTTTTCAATAACTTTTTTGACACCGCTCAATTTGGTTTATTGTTTAAATTATAATTAAACACATAATTTTGATTTCTAAAACCACCAACATGTTTGGTGGTTTTTTTATGCGTTTATATTTTTATACTTTTATGTCATGAAAAAATTAATCATCATTAATGGCCCAAATTTGAATTTATTGGGCACAAGAGAGCCGGATTTATACGGAAGTCTTTCTTTAGCTGGATTTTTAGAGGCGATAAAAGCCAAATATCCAGAAGTTCAAATAGACCATTACCAATCCAATATTGAGGGTAAACTGATTTCTAAAATTCAGGAAGTTGGCTTTAGTTATGATGGTATAATTTTGAACGCTGCCGCTTACACGCATACCTCTATCGGCATTGGAGATGCGGTAAAAGCCATTACAACGCCAGTGGTAGAAGTACATATTTCAAATACGTTCGCGCGCGAAGACTTTAGGCACCAATCTTTTATTGCACCAAATGCAAAAGGTGTTATCGTAGGTTTTGGATTGCAGAGCTATGAATTAGGCATCCAAAGCTTTTTGAATGATGCGAAATGAATCATAAAATAATAGTTTTAGCCACATTATTTGTCATCTCCTCGTTTGTGGTCAAAGCACAAGAACTTAGCTTTGGAATTAAAGGAGGATTGAATAAAACCTTTTACACGGTGAATCAGCAATCTTTAGGCTTTTATTCAACTTCGGAAACAGGATTTTATGGAGGAGTTTTTGTAGAATTTCCTATTGATGAATTTTTGAGTATCCAACCCGAAGTTTTATATATTTCAGTGGGCGATTTCAATTTTTTGAACATTCCCATTTATGCCCAATATGAAGTTGCCCATAAATTACACTTAATGGCAGGACCAAGTGTGAATTATTTCTTTGATTTCTTAACGAATAAATTGAAGATCGGTGCTGACATCAGTTCAAGCTATGACCTTACACAGGTTTTAAATGTCCACGTCAAATTTGCTTTGGGTATTGACGAATTGGCACCAAATGGCTTGTTCTTTGGACTGGGACTTAAAATCTAAATGAAATACAAAATACTCAAAATCCTTGTCTGCCGACAGGCTGCCAAATTCCAAAATACATAAAAAAAGCGATTCAAATTTTGAATCGCTCTTTAATTTATTTTGAGTATGAGTTTCTTCCCTACGGGAAGGCTAGGATGGGCTCTTATTTACAAATGAATCACTTCCCCGTAAGCAGCAGCAACAGCTTCCATGACCGCCTCACTCATTGTTGGATGCGGATGCACAGCTTTTAGCACTTCGTGTCCTGTGGTCTCTAATTTACGTCCTAAGACGGCTTCAGCAATCATATCCGTTACTCCGGCACCAATCATGTGGCAGCCTAACCATTCGCCATATTTAGCATCAAAAATCACTTTAACAAAACCCTCTGTAGCTCCAGAAGCACTTGCTTTACCTGAGGCAGAGAATGGGAATTTACCAACTTTAATATCGTAACCTTTTTCTTTGGCTTGTTTTTCAGTCATCCCAACACTAGCAATTTCTGGAGTAGCATATGTACATCCAGGAATATTTCCATAGTCTAAGGCCTCTACATTTTGTCCGGCAATTTTCTCCACACATAATATTCCCTCTGCAGAAGCAACGTGTGCAAGAGCTTGTCCTGGCACCACATCTCCAATGGCATAATACCCAGGAATGTTGGTCTGATAATAATCATTGACCAAAATTTTATCTCTATCAACCGCAATTCCTACATCTTCCAATCCAATATTTTCAATATTAGACTTGATACCTACAGCTGAAAGTATGATGTCTGCTTCCAGAGTTTCTTCTCCTTTTGCAGTTTTTATCGTCGCGACAACACCTTCTCCAGAAGTATCAACTTTGGTTACTTCAGAAGAGGTCATAATTTTAATACCAGCTTTTTTGAACGATTTTTCCAGTTGTTTCGAAACCTCTTCATCTTCCACAGGAACAACATTTGGTAAAAATTCAACAATGGTCACATCCGTTCCCATCGATTTATAGAAATAAGCAAATTCAACACCAATGGCACCTGAACCTACTACAATCATACTTTTAGGCTGCTCTTTTAAAGTCATGGCTTCTCTATAGCCAATCACTTTTTTGCCATCTTGTTTCAAACTTGGCAATTCTCTTGATCGTGCACCAGTAGCAATAATAATATGGTCGGCACTATATTCCTTTTCACCAACATCAACTTTCTTTCCTGGTTTAAGTTTTCCAAAACCTTCAATGACATCAACTTTATTTTTCTTAAGCAAAAACTGAACACCTTTACTCATGCCGCCAGCGACATCGCGACTGCGTTTTACTACAGCTGTAAAATCTTTGTCGGCTTCCTTTACAGAAAGGCCATAATTTTCAGCATGTTTGAGATATTCAAAAACCTCTGCCGATTTCAACAAGGCTTTCGTTGGGATACAGCCCCAATTTAAACAAACTCCACCAAGACTTTCTTTTTCAATAATTGCAGTTTTGAAACCTAATTGTGATGCTCTAATAGCAGTTACGTAGCCACCAGGACCACTTCCAAGAACAATGATATCGTATTTACTCATGAGAATTTTTTAATCGTGATTATTAGCTACGAAGGTACAAAAAGTAAATTTTAAATAGCAAATTAGAAAAATCAAAAAAGTGAATAGTTTTTAGCTAATATTTGTGGAGAGCAATGGATTGAAAAATTGAGAATGATGGAATTGCTTGCGCTTCCGCAGATTTAAGCGATGCTCAAAATTTGCTGCGCTTAAATCCAGCAGTCATGTCCGTCGAAAAAAGTCCAACCTTTTTCCCAATCCGCTAAAATTTCGACTTTAGTGCTATAAGATGTCTCAAATTCCTGATCGCCCAGACACCGTTTCTTTTCGCCATCTTCCTTTAAAAAATTCGTTCATCGACTTAACATATTGCCCACCATGTGCTTTACTACAACAGAAATGCTGTTAGAATCTTCACTCGGTTGATAATTCATATCCTCAAAGGAAAGTTGTGCAATAGCTTAGTCAGCACCGGTTTTGTAATACTGAAACTGCTTATGATCCCGGATAAGATCTGGTTTTCCATAACAACAATTATATTTCAATATTCTAAATTCCAAATTCCAGTTGCAACTTTAACCATTTAAAATTTGGAGTTTTATTTTTTGTGCTTTTATTTATTAGGCACGAACTCCAGTGCAACTCCATTAATACAGTGACGTTTTCCTGTGGTTGTTTTTGGCCCATCATTAAAAACGTGACCTAAATGACCGCCACAAGTAGCACAATGTTCTTCAATCCCCATGTAAGCATTGCCACCTTTTTCAAAAGCTACATTACCTTCAATAACGCGGTCAAAACTTGGCCAACCTGTTCCAGAATCAAATTTATTTTCACTTTTGTAAAGTGGCGTTTTGCAAGCTGAGCACACATAAATTCCTGATTTATAATTTTTGTCTAATGGACTGGAGAATGCACGTTCAGTACCTTCTTGTCTCATTACACGGTATTGGTCAGCGGTTAACTCACTCTTCCACTCGGCATTAGTTTTATTGATTTTAAATTCTTTTTTTTGATCAGCTGAATTTTCTTTTTTTTGGGCAGAACTGTCACAGCTAAAAATCAGACTGAATAAAAGTATAAACGGTAGCGTTTTCATAATGATGTATTTATAATTAAAATATTAAGTCGAAAGAGATTATGTTTCCTTTCTCAATAAAGCGTTAAGATAATCCCTGCGATTTTAAAAACGTATTTCATCTTACTTTGTTTACGTAATTTTAGTACTTTAGGATTTTATTTTGATATGTATTAACACTTTTTAATCCTTTAAAGATTCAAATATGCCGAAAGTTATGCCATGTAGTCGTTTTACCGATTTTGATATCAATCTGTTTTTGGCAGGAAAGCACTTCAGGCTTTACGAAAAGTTTGGGGCTCACATTATGGAACATAAGGGTGTAAAAGGCACCTATTTTGCAGTATGGGCGCCTAGTGCGAAAAAGGTTTCTGTGGTCGGCGACTTTAATGATTGGAGAGCAAATGTACACGAGCTCAATGTAAGATGGGATAAAAGTGGGGTGTGGGAAGGCTTTATTCCGAATGTGGGACAAGGAAATATTTATAAATACAAAATTACCAGCCATCACAACAACATTCAAACCGAAAAAGCAGATCCTTATGCAAGGCGTGCTGAGCATCCTCCATATACAGCTTCCATAGTATGGGAAGACAATTATCAATGGAGGGATGAGAGTTGGATGTCCAAACGGAAAAAGAATAATGCATTAGATGCACCATTTTCTGTTTATGAAGTACACTTGGGTTCTTGGAAACGTCATGAAACTGAAGACCGTTTTATGTCGTATGTCGAGTTAGCTGATGATCTCGTGAGTTATGTAAAAAAAATGAAATTTACCCATATTGAGCTGATGCCGATCATGGAGTTTCCTTATGATCCAAGTTGGGGGTATCAAATTACGGGGTATTTTGCCCCTACCTCACGTTTTGGTTATCCCGAGGAATTTAAATTTTTAGTGGACACCCTTCATAAAAATGATATTGGAGTTTTACTGGATTGGGTGCCATCACATTTCCCGGAAGATGCACACGGCCTCGGCTATTTTGACGGATCCTGTTTATATGAACATCCTGATAGACGTAAAGGCTATCATCACGACTGGAAAAGCTTGATCTTTAATTACGGACGTAACGAAGTGAAATCCTTTTTGATTAGTAACGCGCTGTTTTGGCTTGATCAATTCCATGCGGACGGTTTGCGAGTAGATGCCGTAGCATCCATGTTGTTTTTGGATTATTCCAGAAAGGACGGGGAGTGGGAGCCTAATCAATACGGGGGAAGAGAGAATTTAGACGCTGTTGCTTTTATTAAGGAGATGAACGAAGCTGTCTATTCCAATTATCCTGATGTGCAAAATATAGCTGAAGAATCTACCGCATTCCCAATGGTATCACAACCAACATTTTCTGGCGGACTCGGCTTTGGCATGAAATGGATGATGGGGTGGATGCATGATACCCTTGAGTATTTCAGCAAACCACCAATTTATCGCGAGTACCATCAAAATGACTTAACTTTTTCAATGACCTACGCGTTTTCTGAGAACTTTATGTTGCCGCTGAGCCATGACGAAGTCGTATATGGCAAACGCTCCATTTTAGGAAGAATGCCAGGCGATGAATGGCAACGCTTTGCGAACTTAAGATTGTTGTACAGTTATATGTTTACGCACCCTGGAACCAAACTGTTATTTATGGGGTGTGAATTTGGACAGGTTAATGAATGGAATTTTAGTCAGAGTCTGGATTGGCATTTATTGGATTCTCAGTACCATCAAGGCATTCAAAACCTGATCATAGATTTGAACGCTTTCTATCAAACAGAGCCAGCGTTGCATGAACATCAATTCTCTGAAGAAGGTTTTGAATGGATTGCCTATGATGACCATAAAAATTCGGTCTTGGTATACATGAGAAAAGGGAAAGATGCTAAAGATGATGTTATTGTGGCCTGTAATATGACACCCATGCCAATGACTACCTATGACATTGGTGTGCCTCATCCTGGCAAACTTCAAGAAATATTTAACAGTGATGCGATGGCTTACAATGGTACTGGCGATTTTAAAAACAAAGTGGTTACTACCAAAAAAGTAAAATTACACAATCGAGATTATTCCGCAGTAATCGTTATTCCTCCATTGGCAATGGTGGCTTTTAAGTATGCTGAAACTACGAAGACCCCAAAAAAAGTATTGGGTAAATCAACCCAACTAAAAGATAAAAAAGTTATTATAAAGTCAGATAGCAAGCCTGAAAAGTTAAAGTCAACGTCGAAAGTTTCGTCCAAGGAAAATAATAAGAAGATTACTGATGTGACTCAAAATGAAATTCAAGTAGGAAAGGTGCCTCAAATGAAGTCTTCAGAAAAATCAAATACAAAATCCACGGTAAAAAAACCAAACCAAACCCGTCCAAAATTGATTGCATCTAAGTTAATTCCTAATAAAATCGACAAAAAAGAATAATTCCCAGTCCTTTTTAATCAATTCCTCAACACTCAAACGTTATAGTTAATAAGTACTATTAACTTAAATTTTATATTTATAAACTTATGCGTTTTTTTGTGAGATTTAATAGAAAATTATGATTGTAAATACCGAGTTAGAAAATAAAGGGAACTTATTCCCATCTAAAATAGTAGCCTATAAAAAGAATGTTGACACACTATATTTTACTACAGAAAATGATGTGGTTCTTGAAATGACAATTTTAAGAGATAGTGTAATTCGTTTCAGATATACGACTACTGGAACTTTTGAAAAGGATTTCTCTTATGCGATTACCAAATATGCGAGAAAAGGGTATAACCATTTAGAAATCGAAGAAGAGGCAGAATCCTATAAAATTACAACCTCAAAACTCATCTGCCACGTTAGAAAGAATGATTTAAAAGTTCATATTTTTGACGTTAAAGACAACAAGCTCATCAACGAAGATGAATTAGGTTTCCATTGGGAAGAAAGTTATGAATACGGTGGAAACGTCGTGAAAATGAGTAAGACATCACATGATGGCGAAAGTTATTATGGACTTGGAGATAAGCCTGTAGAACTAAATTTGAAAGGGAAACGTTTTGAAAATTGGGTTACGGATAGTTATGCTTTTGGGAAAGGAACCGATCCTATTTATAAAGCCATTCCATTTTACACTGGTCTACATAATAAAAGAGCTTACGGAATTTTCTTTGACAACAGTTTTAGAACTTATTTTGACTTTTCTCAAGAAAGACGCAACGTTACAAGTTTTTGGGCACAGGGTGGTGAAATGAACTATTATTTCATTTACGGGCCTCAAATGGAAGATGTAGTTGCAAATTATACGGATTTAACAGGAAAGCCGCACCAACTGCCACCGTTGTGGGCTTTAGGTTTTCATCAATGTAAATGGAGTTATTATCCGGAGTCTAATGTAAAGGAAATAACTGCAAAATTTAGAGAATTAAAAATTCCTTGTGATGCCATTTATTTGGACATCGATTATATGGATGGTTTTAGGTGTTTTACTTGGGATAAAAACAAATTTCCTGATCCGAAACGCATGGTCAAGGAATTGTTGGATGATGGTTTCAAAACTGTGGTCATCATTGATCCCGGAATAAAAATTGATAAAGATTATTCTGTTTTTACTGAAGCCGTTGAAAACGATTATTTCTGTAAACGTGCCGATGGTCCTTTTATGAAAGGAAAAGTATGGCCAGGAGAATGTTATTTCCCAGATTATACAGATAAAAAAGTGCGAGATTGGTGGTCTGATTTATTCAAGGAACTGATTGAAGATGTGGGTGTCAGAGGTGTTTGGAATGATATGAACGAGCCCGCAGTCATGGAAGTGCCTAATAAGACGTTTCCGGATGATGTACGGCATGAATATGATGGCAACCGATGTAGTCACAGAAAAGCGCATAACATTTATGGGATGCAAATGGCGAGAGCGACCTATCAAGGTGTGAAGAAATTCGTGTATCCAAAACGACCATTTGTCATTACGCGTGCTGCCTATTCTGGTACACAACGCTATTGCTCAACGTGGACGGGTGATAACGTAGCTACTTGGGAGCATTTATGGATTGCCAACGTACAGGCTCAACGGATGGCCATGTCAGGATTTTCTTTTTCTGGCAGCGATATTGGAGGCTTTGCCGAACAGCCTAGTGGCGAATTATTTACACGCTGGATTCAATTAGGTATTTTCCATCCGTTTTGTCGAGTGCATTCCTCAGGGGATCATGGTAATCAAGAACCATGGACTTTTGATGAGGACGTGACCAATATCGTGCGTAAGTTCATTGAGCTGCGTATGGAGTTATTACCTTATTTATACACTTCTTTCTGGAAGTATGTTGACGAAGGAACCCCAATGCTAAAGTCATTAGTTCTTTTTGATCAAGAGGATGTTCACACACATTACAGATCTGATGAATTCATTTATGGAGAACATATGTTGGTTTGCCCAATTTTAGAGCCTAATGCCCGTGGCAGACGTATGTTTGTGCCTCGTGGCGAATGGTTTAATTATTGGACCGATCAATTGGTATCTGGTGGAAAGGAAATGTGGGTAGATGCTGATATTGAAACTATTCCAATTTTTGTAAAAGCTGGAGCTATCATTCCAAAATATCCGATTCAACAATACGTTGGCGAAATTGATATTGAAGAAGTAACCCTCGACGTTTATTTTAAAAACGGAAAGGAAGTTTCTACTTTATATGATGATGCCCATGATGGATATGATTATACTAAAGGACGTTATAGCTTAAGAACATTTAAACTGACTGGAAAATCTGACGAGCTTATTATCCAACAGCACAAAGAAGGAAAATATGACGCCGGTTATCAGCGATTTAAAATTAAGTTCCATGGCCTTCCTTTTACAGTAAGTAAGCTACAGGTAGATAATGAAGAGATCTCGTTGAGCGACGTTCAAATGAACGGCAATAACACCATGATCATTGATAAAGGTTTTTCGGAGTTACATATTTTTGGGAAATAAAAATTCAAAACATTCTTGAACAAGCAAAAACTATTTCTTTTTGAATTAATCATTTAGGGAATGGTTTTTGTATTTTTAAAGGATATAATTATTTTAAAGAACTAACAGATGAAATATAAAAATTCAATAATAGCGATGGGTGCATTAGCACTTTTTTTATCATGCGCTACAAACCCCTTTACGGGAAGTAAGACCTTAGCGTTGGTTCCCAACTCTCAACTATTTCCTACGGCTTTTGCCCAGTATGATGAGTTTTTGACGGGTAACAAGGTCATTAAAGGAACAAAAGATGCCGAAATGGTTAAACGTGTTGGTCAAAAGATAGCCGTAGCCGCTGAGCGTTGGTTGGATGCCAACGGATATCAAGGGTATTTAAAAGATTATAAATGGGAGTATAATCTGGTAGATGACAAAACGGTAAACGCTTGGTGTATGCCAGGTGGTAAAATTGTGGTTTACACAGGTATCTTACCAATTTCTAAGGACGAAGCAGGTTTAGCCGCTATTATGGGGCATGAAGTCTCTCACGCACTCGCCAATCATGGTCAGCAACGCATGAGTGCTGGAATGGTACAGCAATTAGGAGCTGTTGCAGGAAATGTCGTTATTAAAGATCAAGAAACACTAAATATATTTAACCAGGCTTATGGTGTGGGTTCAGAAGTTGGGTTAATGTTGCCATTTAGTCGAGGCCATGAAACAGAAGCAGATGAAATCGGTCTTTACTTGATGGCTATTGCAGGATACGAACCTATGGAAGCTGCGAATTTATGGCGACGAATGAGCGCTCAAAGTGGTGGACAATCACCACCCGAATTTTTGAGCACGCACCCTGCCAATGAAACACGAATCAGAAATATTGAAGCGCATGCTGCCAGAGCAAAAGATGAAGCCAGAAAGTTTGGTGTAACTACATTTAAAAAATAACACATCTTTTTTTAAAATAAATATCTATTTTTAAAAGCTGTTCAAGTCCACAATCGGAGCGAACAGCTTTTTTTGTTGGACAACTTTTTAAAAACAGGACGCTTCAACAAGCTTACCCATGACCTTTTTACTTTTAGAATAAAATTCTCTATAGTGGCCAAGGGAATCAAAATATGACGGTTCAAAAATTGTACATTTCGATTTTGAGAGTGAACCTCAAAATCAGGGTATATCTAATAAAGATTATAATAGAAAATAATTAAGCTATAAACAATGAAGGAATTCCAAAAAGGAAGCAAAAAATTACTGAATGCTTGGGCGTTTTATGACTGGGCAAATTCGGTATATACGTTAACTATTGCATCTTCAATTTTTCCGATATTTTATTCTTCTTTATTCGTTTCTGAAATTAAAAAAGTTAACGCTTTTGGTTTTGAATTTAAAAGTACGGCCCTCATAACATTTGTCACGGCCTTCACTTTTTTAGTAGTCGCCATTTCCTCTCCCATATTGTCAGGGATTGCTGATTATGTTGGGAACAAGAAAAGTTTTATGAAATTTTTCTGCTACCTGGGAGGTCTGGGTTGCATTGGATTGTATTGGTTTAGTTTAGAACATATCCATCTGAGCTTATTATTTTATTTTATGGGATTGCTTGGTTATTGGGGGAGTTTGGTGTTTTATAACTCCTATCTCCCTGATATTGCATTTCCTGAACAACAAGATAGGATTAGTGCGAAGGGCTTTTCATTGGGTTATATTGGAAGTGTCTTTTTATTGCTCTTCAATTTGGCCATGGTCATGATGCCTGAGTTTTTTGGATTTAACATTTCTGTGGACTCAGACATTTTAGCAACAGGATCAGCAACTGACATTGAATTGGCAACTGAAGCAGCTAAAGACTCGGCGTCAGTTGAAGCCATGAAAGTTGCATTTATAACGGTAGGAGTGTGGTGGATTCTATTCAGTCAGTACACTTTTTATATCTTGCCAAAAGGCGTTTCTAAGGGACATAAAGTGACCAAATCCATTGTTTTCAACGGTCTGAAAGAATTGCGAAACGTCTGGAAAGGATTGACCAATGATTTAAGGTTAAAGCGTTATCTCGCTGCCTTCTTTGTTTTTAGTATGGCAGTGCAGACCATAATGTTGGTTGCGGTTTATTTTGGCGAAGAAGAAATTGCTTGGGCGGATAGTGGACGAAAAACGACTGGTTTAATCATCAGTATTTTGATAATTCAATTGGTGGCTACCGTTGGTGCTATTTTAACTTCAAGGGCTTCGGCCAAATTTGGAAATATCAACACCTTGATCGCCATTAATACGGTCTGGATGGGATTGTGTTTTTACGCTTACTTTATGATTACGCCAATGGATTTTTATATCGCGGCGGGTTGTGTTGGGTTTGTCATGGGTGGCGTCCAATCATTAGCGCGTTCCACTTACTCCAAGTTTTTACCGCAAACTAAGGATACAACCTCTTATTTTAGCTTTTATGATGTTGCGGAAAAAATTGGAATAGTTATCGGTATGGTCATTTTCGCAACTATTGATCAAATATCGGGAAGTATGCGGAACGCTATTTTATTTCTATTTGTTTTCTTTTTAATTGGGATAATACTACTTTTTAGAGTTCCAAAAACAGAGTAACCAAAATTAGTCCGTTATGTTTTTGTTTCCTTTAAATTACTGAGTGCAATGCTAAAATTTAAGAATGGGTATTTTGAAATTTAGTTACTAATACTTCCTGAACCTGTGACTTTGAAATCCTCGGTTTTTGGGTTTCCTTTATATTTTATAACGCCAGAACCAGTGACTTTTGCTTTTAGGTGGCCGTTACAGTTCACTTTAGCATCTCCAGAACCTGACACCATAATGTCCACATCTTTTGAGTCGATATTATATCCTTTGAACTCTCCAGAACCAGTAAGTGTTACTTTTAAAGTATTGGTTTTTCCATTTAAATCCAATTCGCCCGAACCCGTAACACGTGCGTCTATTGAAGTAACATCTAGGTTTAATTTTGCATTTCCAGAGCCCGCGACGGATACTTTAAAACCTGTGGTTGAAATGACACTTTCATTCCAAACTTCTCCGGAGCCTGCAAGAGACACTCCTTCGATAGTTTCAAAAGGAACTGTTATTTTAATCGAGTGATTTCTGGAAGTTTGTAAACTGATATTTTTTTCGGTTTTAATACTCAAATTACCATTCTTGACTTCCGTAACAATATATCTTAAAAGGTTCTCTTCCCCTTCAATTTTAATCTGTCCTTCTTTGCCGGCAACTAAAACATAGTCAAAAGATCCTGCAAAATTCACGGTATTATAGTCTGAAGTAGTTCTGGTTACGGACGTGAGAGTGCCATTTCCTTTAATCTTCTTTTGTGCTTGTATAGTGTTTATAACAATTAGTGCAGCAATTAAAATGATTGATTTTTTCATGTTTTAAGTAATTGTATTGATTAATTTCTTTTGAAGGTTATATTGCCGTAATCAGAAGTTATTTGGACAAGATTATTTGCATTGTTGTTTCCGTAATGCCCTTGATAATATTTGTCAGAGGATTGTATTTTCTGAGTACTGAATTGAAAATCGTCAGAACCTCTAAGCGAAGCATACTGGAGTTTAATATCAAACCTAAATTGGTATGCAGAATCGTAACCAATGGTCACCCCAGTATAATCTGAATCAATAGAGATATTACCTGCATTAGCAGTCATACGATCAATTTTGATAGATCCATAATCTGCATTTAATTGGATATTTTTGTAAACCTCTCCGAATCGTGCCGTTAAATAATCGCCTTTGCCTTTAACATTATTTGCTTTTTCAATAGTTATGGATCCATAGTCGCAGGTATAACTTACATCTTCCGCAATTTCCACTACCGATTTTGTGTAATCGGCATTGATTTGCAAGTTTTTAGTTTTTCCAACTGTAAATCCGCTGTAATCTGCATTGATTTTTCCACTATTGATATATTCAAAATAGCTATTATTGGTGTAATCAAACGAGATGGAGTTATTGTCTGCCATCAATTCTTTGGTTGTGATTTTACCATAATCGCAGCTAATTTTAGCTTGGCCTTCTAATCGATCTAAATTTATACTGCCATAATCGTTGTTCAAATCAACACTATTAGTTATTGGGAGTTTAATAAGATAATTAATTTCCATGTTTACATTGGTGCTTTTACCCCAATTCCACCAACTGATGGACTTGTTTTTATTAAATATAGTTTTTGCGGAGACCATGCTTGAAGAGGCTTGAAAGTCTACACTTATGTTATCAAGTTTTTCTTCAACCTTTTCTAAATTATTGCCGTTCGTTTTGATTTTTATCTCAATTCTGATGGTGTTTCCTGAATAAGTTATAATATTAATATTGCCATAACTATTGTTGATTTTTAATAAAGCATTACGGTTTACAGAATATTCTTTTTTGATGGTTTTTTCTTTAGTGTGTCTACCATCCCATCCGGTTTCCGCAGAAGTTAAGTGAGAAAAGAGAAGAAATATAACGAGAAAATTAAATTGGATTTTCATATGTTTTGATTTAAAGGTTCATTTGGGTTTTTTCTGTTTGCTTGAGTAGTTTCAAGTCCTCAATTGTTTTTAATACATCTTCCAAAAGACCGATACGACTTTGGAAATTGCTGATCATGGCGTAAATGACACGTTGGTCGTTACCACTATTTTTTAGGTCGGTTTTTAGTCGTTCATAGTTTTTTTCCAAGAGTTCCATCTGTTTTAAGGCATCTAGAATAAGTATTTCATTTTCTGGACTTCTTTGATTTTTTATTTTATCCAATTCAGAACTGATTGCGACAGTAAAAAAATCTTGGGTCTGTGACAATTCTGGCGAAACCCCTGCTAAACCATTAACTTCCGATTTATTCTGTAAGAAAATAAACACGCCAAAAATTAAAATTATAGATGCCGCTATAGCCAGAAATGAATTGTGAAAAAGACTTTTTGGTTTTTTAATGCCCACTTTATTTTGCGAATTCAGTTTATTTAAAAACCGTTGCTCATGTCCAGATTCGGGCATTTCACTGTCAAAATCCATTGTGGAATGCTTGAAAAGTCTATCTAAGTTATCTTCTTTCATAATTTCCAATTTTAATTGCCATTGGCTATTTCAATTTTTTTTCTTAGACTGTCTTTTGCTCTCGAGATCATCGTTCGGCAGTTGGCATTACTAATATTCATGATGTCACAAATTTCCTCATAATCGTAGCCTTCGATTAAAAACAGCGTCAAACCTATTCGGTAATTATCTTTTAAACTTTTTAGGCACCGTAATATTTCAGCAGCTCTCAAATTATTCCATTCATGATCCCCTTCAAATCCTTGTTCGTCTTCAATTTTGTATATGACATCCATTAAAGGCACCTCTTTGTTTTTTTCCTTCTTATGATAATCTGAAATACTGTAATTGACAACAATCCGCTTTAGCCACGGACCGAACATCGCAAGGTCTTTCAGCGTGTCAAGCTTCGTATAAGCTTTTAAAAAAGATTCTTGCATGATATCTTCGGCTTTATAACTGTCTTTTACAATTCTAAAACTAGTGTTATACATGGCTTTGTAATACCTATTGTAGACCTCCATTTGTGCACGTTGGTTACCCAGTTTACATTGCTCAAGCAAGATTTCAATATGATGGTTGGTCAGTGTCAAAAAAACATTTGCTTTGATGTAAAGATGAAGTTATTTAAACTTTGTTACAGTTTTGGAAAATATAATTAAAGAATTATGAAACAAGCGATCTAGAATCCATATATAATTTAAAGATCTTGACGCAGATTAGATCGTGGATGACATATGAAATGGTTTTTATCAATTTATTGACTCCCGACTGAAACCTTCGGACTGAGAACGGCCGACTGAATATTGAAGACTGCTTACTGAAAACTCAAAACTGAAGACTGCCAACCGAATAGTGAAGACTACCTACTAATTCCTGAGCACTACATATCAACTATGGCATAACTATTGAAAACATAGGGTAAGAACCTTGATGGCCCACGGTCTAATGCGCTGATGGTCAGTGTTTGGTTCTGTATTTTAGTAACACAAAAAACAAAGTCGTGTCAATTTTATGACATAATGACCATAAACATAATATGAAAGAATCTAAATTTTTAAGTCTTGACAGTTTGTCATTTCAGGAGTTTGATGAAAACTCTGAGTTAATTCCTTTGATGACCCCAGAAGACGAAGAGAAAATTAATAACGAAGAATTACCCGCAACTTTACCGATTTTACCCTTAAGAAATACGGTATTATTCCCAGGAGTCGTCATTCCAATTACAGCCGGAAGAGATAAATCCATCAAATTAATCAATGAGGCCAATAAGGGCAGCAAGGTTATTGGGGTGGTATCTCAAAAAGACGGGAGTATTGAAGATCCTGATGGAAAGGATGTTTATAAAACGGGTACAGTGGCGCGAATACTTCGCGTACTGAAAATGCCTGATGGTAATACCACTATTATTATCCAAGGAAAAAAACGCTTCGAAATTGATCAGGTCATCACGGAAGATCCATATATCACAGCGACGGTTAAAGATGTTGCAGAAGCTAAACCAGCGGTAGATAATGAGGAATTTTCTGCGATTATCGAATCTATTAAAGAGTTGGCACTTCAAATTATAAAGGAAAGTCCCAACATTCCGTCGGAGGCGAGTTTTGCGATCAAGAACATTGAAAGCAATTCGTTTTTGGTGAATTTTGTGTCCTCTAACATGAATCTTTCTGTAGAGGAAAAACAAAAATTATTGGAAATCAATGATTTGAAAGAACGCGCATTGGCGACTTTAAAGTTTATGAATGTTGAATTTCAAAAGTTAGCTCTTAAAAATGATATTCAATCGAAGGTTCAAAGTGATATGAACCAACAGCAGCGGGAATATTTTTTACATCAACAAATGAAAACCATTCAGGAAGAGTTGGGTGGTGTATCTTACGATGAAGAGATTGATGAGATGAAAGAGCTTTCAAAAACCAAAAAATGGGACGAGAAAGTGGATTCGCATTTTCAAAGGGAGTTGATGAAACTGCAACGCATGAATCCGCAAGTTGCTGAATATTCGATCCAGAGAAATTATTTGGAACTTTTTCTTGAATTGCCGTGGAATGAGTTCAGTAAAGATAAATTCGATTTAAAAAGAGCCCAGCGTATCTTAGATCGTGACCATTATGGTTTGGATGATGTCAAACGAAGAATCATCGAATATTTGGCCGTTATAAAATTGCGGAACGATATGAAATCGCCTATTCTTTGTCTATACGGACCTCCAGGAGTAGGGAAAACCTCTTTAGGGAAATCGGTTGCAGAGGCTTTGGGCCGAGAATACATTAGAATGTCATTGGGTGGTTTGCGTGATGAAGCGGAAATCCGTGGCCACAGAAAAACATATATTGGTGCGATGCCAGGGCGCATCCTTCAAAGTTTAAAAAAAGCTGGAACATCGAATCCTGTGTTTGTATTGGATGAGATTGATAAACTGTCCAACAGTAGCCAAGGCGATCCATCTTCTGCAATGTTGGAAGTATTGGATCCTGAGCAAAACTCTGAATTTCATGATAACTTTTTGGAAATGGGCTTTGACCTATCAAAAGTCATGTTTATTGCGACGGCAAATAGTTTGAGTACCATTCAACCAGCTTTATTGGATCGTATGGAAATTATAGATGTTACCGGTTATACCATTGAAGAAAAGGTTGAGATCGCCAAACGTCATTTATTGCCAAAACAACTCAAGGAACACGGTTTAACCGACGTAGATCTGAAGATAGCCAAACCACAATTAGAGAAAATTGTTGAAGGTTATACCAGAGAATCCGGTGTGAGAGGACTTGAAAAGCAATTGGCTAAAATGGTGCGTTATGCGGCTAAAAACATAGCCATGGAAGAACCTTATAATAAAAAGATTTCTAATGACGATGTTAATGAAGTATTGGGTTCACCACGAATGCAGCGCGACAAATATGAAAATAACAATGTGGCAGGGGTAGTTACTGGATTGGCTTGGACCCGTGTGGGTGGGGATATTTTATTTATTGAATCTATTCTTTCCAAAGGAAAAGGGACATTAACCATTACGGGTAATTTAGGAACGGTCATGAAGGAGTCGGCCACGATTGCCATGGAGTACATTAAATCCAATGCTGCAGAATTTGATATTGATCCCGAAGTTTTCGGGAAATATAATGTACATATTCACGTACCAGAAGGCGCAACTCCAAAAGACGGGCCAAGTGCGGGGGTTACGATGCTGACCTCATTGGTTTCGTTGTTTACACAACGTAAGGTAAAAAATAATTTGGCCATGACAGGAGAAATTACTTTACGAGGAAAAGTATTGCCAGTCGGTGGCATCAAGGAAAAAATATTGGCCGCAAAACGTGCTCGTATCAAGGAAATTCTACTTTGTGAAGATAATAGACGTGACATCGAGGAGATAAAACCTGAGTACTTAAAAGGTTTAACATTCCATTATGTGACAGACATGAGTGATGTTATCAAGGAAGCTCTTACAGATGAGAAAGTCAAGAACTTTAAAACATTATAAACGCAACGGCAACAAATTGTTGCCGTTTTTGTTTGGTTTAAAAATAAATCAAACATATCAGCGATTCACATAAGAAATATTACTTTTGTCATTCTATGATCAAGAGGATTACTGTCTTATTCTGTATAATTTCGAACATCTCAGTTTTTGCCCAACTTGGTGGTGAATCCACTTACCAATTCTTGAACTTGGTATCCTCACCCAGGCAAGCCGCATTAGGAGGAAAAGTCATCACAAATTTTGATTATGACGTTACAGGAGGTCTTTATAACCCAGCGACTATAAATCCTGAAATGGATAACCAATTGGCTTTAAATTACTCCAGTTATTTGGGTGGCATTAGTTATGGTACGGGTGCTTACGCCTATACTTGGGACAGGCACGTGCAAACCATTCATATTGGCATGACCTATATTAATTATGGTAAATTTGATGGTTATGATCAGAACGGTATCTCCACGGGGACATTTACGGGTAACGAAGCGGCGTTGTCCTTTGGATATGCGTTTAGAATTCCCTATTCAGATTTTTACCTTGGCGCTAGCGGAAAAATAATTACTTCACAGTTGGAACAATACAATTCTGTGGGAGGTGCTATTGATGCTGGCGTAATTTACATTAATGAAGACCTTGATTTTCATGCCGCGATAACCGTTAGAAATTTAGGAACACAATTTACAACCTATGCCGATCTAAATGAAAAATTACCACTTGAAGTCAATTTAGGACTTTCTCAAACCTTGCAACATGTGCCACTTAGATGGCATCTTACTTTTGATAATTTACAGCAATGGCCCATAGGTTTCTCTAATCCCGCCAGAGCTACTACAGATTTAGACGGAAATCAGACTCAAGATAAAGTGGGTTTTTTGAACGAACTAATGCGCCACACAATACTAGGAGCAGAACTCTTTCCCGACAGAGGATTCAATTTGCGATTGGGATATAATTTTAGACGTGCTGAAGAACTTCGCATTGTTGATCAACGTAATTTTTCGGGACTGTCTTTTGGAATTGGCATTAAGCTCAATAAAATGCGTTTTAGTTATACACACGCACGCTACACAAGTGCATCCAATACCAGTTTTTTCGGACTACAAATAGATTTACGATAATGAAGAAAATTACCATTGCCATTGACGGTTTTTCATCAACAGGAAAAAGTACGGTTGCTAAACAACTGGCGAAAGCTTTAGAATATGTTTATGTGGATTCTGGAGCCATGTACCGAGCAGTGACCTTATATGCCATGCAAAACCGAATTATTACAAAAGATTATTTTGATGTCGAACGGTTAGTTTCAGAATTAAATAACATAAAAATCAACTTCCATTATAATGACAACGTAGGTTTCGCCGAAGTGTATTTAAATGGGATAAACGTTGAAAAGGAAGTGCGAACACTAGAGGTATCACAAAGTGTCAGTCAGGTGGCTGAAATTTCAGAGGTTCGAAAAGTATTGGTGCTGCAACAAAAACAAATGGGGCAGGAGAAAGGTGTCGTTATGGATGGACGTGATATAGGCACGGTTGTTTTCCCTGATGCCGAATTAAAGGTATTTATGACCGCTTCCGCAGAAACAAGGGCCAAGAGACGTTATGAAGAACTCATGGAAAGAAATGACGACGTTAGTTATGAAGACGTATTAAATAATGTTGAATCTCGTGATTTGATTGATTCTACAAGAGAAGATTCTCCATTGATGAAGGCCGATGACGCCATTGAGATTGACAATTCGCTCATGTCTTTGGAGACTCAATTTGAAAAGCTACTAGCTTTGGCGCAAAATGAAATAAGTCATTAATATGTTGGCATTCGTTTCTCCCACAGAAAGGTTAAGACGGCTGAGTTCAGCGTCATCTGGGTTTTATCGAAATTATCGCACAAAAAAAACGACCCAGTGGATCGTTTTTTTAATTTGAAAATATAAATCAATTTATAAATTTGGAATAATAAGTTCTTGATCCGGATGAATCGTATCAGGATTATTTAAGATATCTGAATTCGCAGCAAATATTTTTTGATACTTAGAAGGATCACCATAATACTGTTTAGCAATTTTACCAAGGGTTTCACCAGATTTTACCGTATGTCTCGCAAATACAGAAGTATCTTCCACTTTTATGTCTGCTTGAATATCGGAAGGATTTTCGCCACCAACAGCTTTAATTTTATCCCATATTAGATTCTTTTCGTATTGATTTTTTGCCGTGCCCTTGATTTTTAAGACACCATTCTCTTCTGAGACATCTCCATTTCCAATGTTTAATTTTTGTCCTAGGTCTAAAACACTTTGATACTTAGATTTTACCATGATATTGAGTTTTTAAATTTAATTTATGTGTCTTGTAAAGATATCATATTATGAATCATAATGATAACACTATCAATTCAAATTTTAACCAGTTTAAAAAAACTTAAACCTCATGAATTAAGAGGTTTATATTTAGTGAATAAGGAATATATATTGTATTTTTGCACTCCTTTTAGCGATACCTGTGGAAGATAAAAGGAATGAAACATAATTTTAAATAACACTTCTGTGTGTTAGTCGCATAAAACTTCCTAAAACACCCAGAATACAAACCAGTATTCAGCAAATGTCTGAAAAAGAAACAAATCAAGCCGAGGTAGAAACTACTGAAGCGACAGAAACAGCAGTAGAAACTCAAACTACTGACAATGCAGCTCCTAAAGTATCGGAAGCGCAATCAAACCCTGAAAAATTCTTAGCGGATTTCAACTGGCACAATTACGAAGAAGGAATTGAGCAAGTAGATGACAAAAAACTTAAGGAGTTTGAAAAATTAGTATCCGAAAATTTTGTGGACACTCTTGATGACGAAGTTGTTGAAGGTGAAGTGATCCATATTACTGATCGTGATGCTATCATTGACATCAACGCAAAATCTGAAGGTGTAATTTCTCTTAACGAGTTCCGTTACAATCCAAATTTAAAAGTTGGTGACAAAGTAGAAGTATTAATTGATGTACGTGAAGATGCTAACGGACAGTTGGTATTATCTCATCGTAAAGCTAGAGTAATCAAAGCTTGGGATCGTGTAAACAATGCGCATGACACTGGCGAAATCGTAAACGGTTTTGTGAAATGTCGTACAAAAGGTGGTATGATCGTTGACGTTTTTGGTATTGAAGCTTTCTTACCAGGTTCGCAAATTGACGTGAAACCTATTAGAGATTACGATCAGTACGTTAATAAAACAATGGAGTTTAAAGTTGTGAAAATCAACCACGAATTCAAAAACATTGTTGTTTCTCATAAAGCGCTTATTGAAGCGGATATTGAAGAGCAGAAAAAAGAAATCATCAGCCAGTTAGAAAAAGGACAAGTGTTAGAAGGTATTGTTAAAAATATTACTTCTTACGGTGTCTTTATCGACCTTGGTGGTGTAGATGGATTGGTTCACATTACTGACCTTTCTTGGTCACGTATCAACCATCCAAACGAAATTGTTGAATTGGACCAAAAACTTAACGTGGTTATCCTTGATTTTGATGAAGATAAATCAAGAATCCAGTTAGGTCTAAAACAATTGAGCAAACATCCTTGGGAAGCTTTAGGCGATACTGTAAAAGTTGGAGATAAAGTAAAAGGAAAAGTTGTTGTTATTGCTGACTACGGTGCATTTATTGAAGTAGAAGAAGGTGTAGAAGGATTAGTTCACGTAAGTGAAATGTCTTGGTCAACCCATTTACGTTCTGCTCAAGACTTCGTAAAAGTTGGTGATGAAATTGAAGCGGTTATTTTAACTCTTGATAGAGAAGACCGTAAAATGTCATTAGGTATCAAACAATTGACTCCAGATCCATGGACTGATATTACAAACAAATACCCAGTAGGTTCTAAACATTCTGGTATTGTGCGTAACTTCACAAACTTTGGTGTGTTTGTAGAATTAGAAGAAGGTATTGACGGGTTGATTTACATCTCTGATCTATCTTGGACTAAGAAAATCAAGCATCCAAGTGAGTTCTGTAATGTAGGTGATACCTTAGATGTTGTGGTATTGGAATTAGATGTTGAAGGACGTAAATTAAGTTTAGGTCATAAACAAACAACTGCTAATCCTTGGGACAAATACGAAACTGAATTTGCTCTAGGAACCACGCATAAAGCAGAGATTTCTGAAATGGTAGATAAAGGTGCAACTGTAGAGTTTAACGAGGATATCGTTGCTTTCGTACCTTCACGTCATTTAGAAATGGAAGATGGTAAGAAATTGAAAAAAGGAGACACTGCTGAATTCAAAATTATTGAGTTCAATAAAGAATTCAAACGTGTTGTTGCTTCTCATACTGCTATTTTTAAAGAAGATGAAATTGCTAACGTAAAAGCGGCTGTTGCAAAACAAGAAGCTACTGCGGCAGAAGCAAAACCTACACTTGGTGATGCTAATGATGCTTTACAAGCTCTTAAAGACAAAATGGAAGGGAAAAGTTAATCCGACCATTTTAATAAAAAGAAAAGCCTTCAACTCACGTTGAGGGCTTTTTTTTTACAAGCAACTTTTGTAAAGAGATGCCCTTTTTTAATGTACTAAAAATCTTGAACTTTTGATAGATGAAACAAAATATTATAATTCACAACTCCCCAACTAAACAAATAGAAATTCATTGCATACAAGAATTTTTATCCTAAATTTGTCATCCAATCCGTTTGGAAATCTATGAGTCAAAAAGTTCTACTTAACGCCAAAGAGGTAAACATCATTCTTCATCGATTGGCTTGTCAGCTGA
>JBBSRC010000045.1:0-33459 GCA_038243395.1 Flavobacteriales bacterium
ACTTAAACTTAGTTTACAATACCGGCGTTCCTGGAGGCTCTCCAAGTTATGCCGATCCTTACCAATATCAAAACCGTCTGCGTGATTATAAGCGTGCGGATGTTGGTTTTTCGTATGTCGTAATCGATGGAGATAAAAGCTATAATGCCCAATGGAAAAGCCTATTTAAAGAACTGACCGTTGGCGTGGAGGTGTTCAATATGTTTGACGTTCAAAATTCAATTACGAATACTTGGGTAAGAGATGTGTATAGCAAACGCCAATATGCAATTCCTAATTATTTAAGTCCTCGGGTATTTAATGTGCGGGTGTCGATGAAGTTTTAGTTTTTTTTGTTTTCTCGCAGAGACGCGTTGACGCTGAGGTATTCAAACTAATCAACATGAAAAATAGGGCTTACGTTGAAATCATTTCAAATCATAAAAAATCAGCGTCATCTGCGTTCTATACTCTAATCATCTACTTTTCCTTAACCAGCCCAAAACACCATCGCCGTTTACCGTCCATGTGTTATCTTTATTGATGAGCTTAAATATTTCTCTAGATTCTTTTCCAACGTTTTGTTGCACGACCTCAATCGTATTCTGATTCACTTTTGAAATAATTGCCACGTGACCATAAGAATTGAAAATGTTAGCATCAAAAATAATTAGATCGTTGACTTCAGGCTTTAATAGACTCCCATTAGTAAATTGGATTAAGTTTCTATCCTTGTTTTTTTGATTATCTTTTAATGAGGGATTGAAAAAATCTTTGGCGTGACCGTAACTGTTCGGCATTTTATGATTCAGATGCTCGTAATAATAGCGTTTCACAAACTCAACACATTGCCATTTTAACCCGATGTTATAACCATCTTTAGCCACGTTTCTACCCGAAGTGTTATTCATGCTTTTATTATAAAACACGTAAACATCATTAAAGACATCTAAGGTATCCCCTATTTTTATTGGTTTAAAAACCTTGACTTTTGGAGGCTTGTCCGAAGGCGATATTCCGGTTTGGGTAGGTTGAATCAGAATTTGATGTTCTGGCAAAAAACCATTTTTAGTGCCCTGCTCTTTGTTACAAGATAACAGCGCTAAAAAAAAGAGGATATATCGGCTAATTTTAAACAAATTCTTTTAAAGTTTCAATAACGTAATCCACCTCCTCTTTTGTATTAAAACTAGAAAACGAAAATCTTACCGAAGGTTTCAATAGATTATCAGAAGTTAATATTTCAGAAAGTACATGTGAATTTTGATTGCTACCGCTTTGGCAGGCCGATCCCTTAGAACACGCAATCCCTTTCAAATCTAACTGAAAATGAAGCATCCCTCCTTTTTTAGGATCTACTGGCAAACACACATTGATTAAAGTATAAGTACTCTCATCCGGATTATTGCAGTTTCCGTTAAACGCCATATTTGGAGACAAGGCTTTTAAACGGTCAATGAAATAATTTTTCAATTCGAGGATTTGATACTGCTCTTTTTCTAAATTGGCATAACTTAATTTGAGAGCTTCATCCATTCCTATAATGTTATGAATGCTTTCTGTACCTGCCCGATAGCCACGTTCCTGCTCACCGCCATATATAGAAGCTTTGATACCTGAACCTTTTCTGATAAAAGCAAATCCAACGCCTTTTGGGCCGTGAAATTTATGGGCACTTGCGGCTAAAAAATCGATGGGAATGGATTGTAGATCAATTTTGTAATGGCCTACCGATTGTACGGTATCGCTATGAAATAATGCGTTATTGGATTGACAAAGATCCGCCACTGCCTTAAGATCCAATTTATTGCCAATTTCATTATTGACATGCATCAAACTCACTAGTTTTTTATTTGAGGATTGCAATAAACTTTCAAGATCCTTCATGTCTATTGCTCCGCCCTCAAGCAAGTTTACATAACTTACAGTAATGCCATATTCTTTTTTAAGATGCTCAACAGTGTGCAAAACGGCATGATGTTCTAATTTGCTGGTAATAATTTCGGTGATACCCAAATCTCGGACAGCACTTTGCAAAACCAAATTATCAGCTTCTGTCCCACCTGCTGTAAACACAATTTCGGAGGCTTGGACATTAAAAAATGACGCAATGTTTTTTCTAGATGTTTCCATCAATGATTTTGCAGAACGACCCATACTATGGGTGGAAGATGCATTACCATATTGTGAATGCATAATCTCTGTCATTCGCTCAATTACGGCATTTCGCATTGGTGTTGTTGCCGCATTATCAAAATATACTTGTCTCATATAAAAATCTTTCAAAACACAAAAATACTCCAAATAAAATTATTTCGTAGATGGGACGTTATAAATTGCCAAATGCCTTATTTTTGGTGATAAATTGATTGAAATGCAAAAACTACTTTTTCTATTATGCTTTTGTTTGTTAGTTTCTGCCTGTGATGACGGTGATGTCATTGATGTGAAATTGGATTTTGATAAAGAATTGTCTTTATGCGATTTGAGTGCTGGGAATTACTTTTTATATGACACTAAAAAAAATCCGTCCGAATCTTTAAGCTTGATATTTCCTAAAAACTCTAGAACAGACTCCATCTTCAATCCTCCGAAAAACAATTATAAAACCACTTTAATTATTAACGGCACCAATACTGTTTTCAATTATCGGACGTACGATGGAAGTCCTGAAAATTTGATGTGTAGTCTATTACCTGATTCCGCTACCAATATCCTTAATGATTATGCGGCCACTTCAGGCACGGTCACAGTGATAACGACCTATGTTGAGGATGACGATGACGGCATTCCTGCCGAAGTAGAAGACGCCAATTTAGATGGTGATAATAATCCTGCTACCAATCCAACGGATTCTGATGGAGACGGTATTCCTGATTATTTGGATGCAGATGATGACAACGATAATGTGTTAACCAAAGATGAAAAGCACAACTACACAAAAGCTGACGGTCTTTCAAAAGCTCAAGATACGGATGGGGATGGAATTCCAGATTATTTAGACAATGACGATGATGGCGATGGAGTTTTAACACGTCACGAAGACGAAAATATGGACGGCAATCCGATGAATGATCGGGATAAAAGCTCTCCGACGCCCTCAATACCAAGGTATCTTGATAAAGAAGCAATGGACTCTTACGATTCTCAAAAGCTCAATAAAAACAAATATAAACGTACATACACCATCAAGTTTTATATTAATAATGTGAGCTTGGATGTTATCAGCCTCACTGAAATTGATTTTGGAACGTATACGTACAGTATTATGATCGAAAGTGATTAAGCAATTATTCATTTTCGTATCAAAAAATACTACCGGAAAATAGATTTGAATATTTTTTAATAATGGACATCTGAAACCCAAGATGGCGTCAATCAGTGAAAATTATAGGAGGACATACGAGTCTCTATCTAAAAAATGAAAAGTAAACGAGTCTATACGTTCTGATAAATATAAACTTCCATAGCACCGATTCCGTATTTTTTGAAATCAGCCTCATAAAATTTCAAATTGTCATAGCGTCCGAAAATTGTTTCCAATTCCATTTTGAGAACGCCTTCACCAACTCCGTGAATAAATACAATTTTTTGGATGCGTTTATTGATGGCAAAGTCCAATTGACGCGTGGCAGTATCAAGTTGCAGGCTAAGCTTGTCATAGCTTGACAGGTGACGCTCGTTATCAATTAATTTATGGATATGCAAATCGACTTCCATCGTTGGTTGGTTGCGGTCCCTAGGTTTTACCTTTACAGATTTGTGCTTGATGTTCTGCTCCTTTTCAGAAAGCACGTCACGAATGGAATGCTCGGAAAAAATGTTCGATTTCAACGTATCTTTTCCTTCCATTTTGAGCAATTCATTGGCTTTGAAATCCAAAAGAAAACCATCGCTGGTTTCAATAAAAACAGCCGAACCTTCAATTTTAGAAACCGTTCCGGAAAAAGCTTCGTCTAATACTATTACCTTATCTCCGATTTTAAAATTCATGGTTTCTCTTCGTTATCTGTTGGCATTTCCTGATCGTTTTTACTGGGAATTCGTTTTGAAATTCGGTACACACCGGTCATCAAAAGCATGATCCCAGCTATCAAAACGTACTGATTTTGATCCATTCCCGCTTTTGCATAGATTGCAATAAATCCGCCAACAATTATTAATAAAAGATTGATTAACCTTGACATATTCATAAATTAGGTATTTACAAGAATCAACGAAATTAAACATTTTGAATCAAAATAGTGTTTGTTTTGAACAAATCTAACCTTAATAATTTCTATTCCATAAATCCTTTAATTTGATACATTTGTGCATGACTATTATTAATCTTATCGACCCGGAAGACTTCATGTTACCGTGCCTCAATAAACAACTCTTTGGTGTAGAGTGTTTAGGTTGTGGGATTCAAAGGGCCACACTTTTTTTCTTTAGAGGCGAATTTTTAATGGCATTTAAAGTTTATCCAGCGATTTACACGCTTTATTTATTGGCACTTTTTCTTATATTTAATTTATTTATAAAATTCAAATATGATTTTAGCATCAAGATGGGATTGATTATCTTAAATGTTATTATTGTTGTTGCCAGTTATCTAATTAAAATATTCAACTAAAACGAACCTTATGGAAAAACAAAAATTACCTAATTCAACCCTTATTTTAATTTTCGGAATTTTATCTATAGTTACATGCTGTTGCTATGGTGTTATTGGTTTGCCTTTGGGTATCATCGCCATGGTATTGGCCAATAAAGCCACTACTTTATATGCCACGAATCCAGAATTTTATACCGGATTTCAAAATGTTAAAACCGGAAAGATCCTGGCTATCATTGGTATTATTTTAAATGTTATTTTCTTGATTACCGTCATTTGGATGTATGTTAGCTTAGGCTCAGAAGGCATCCAACAAATGCAGGAAGAATGGATGAAAACTCTTAATGAAGGAACCGTAGAATAAGGTTTTTTGAAAATGGAAAAAGCGGCTAAAATATTTTAGACCGCTTTTTTTATCATAAAATTTTAAAAATTACATTATACCTGCAATTACGGTAATCACAATAATCAAGACGTACAGACTTATGACAACAATGGCCAAAATCCCCACAAACTTATAATGAGATCGTAAGTTTGAAAATGCAGCGCTTAAATCCATATTATTATTGGTGCTGAGTGCCCGTTTCATATTTCTTGAAAAATTAAAAAGATACAACACCGGAAAAAAGTAGATCAGACCCAACACAAAATAGATCAATCCGAAATAAGACATATCCACTCCTAAGTTTTCGTAAGGATTTCCTATGGGGATATTCCCCAATGCTACACTAAAAATAATTCCTAGAATGAGCATCAATCCGATACCAAAAAAACCTAAAATAGACAGAAAATAAGTCCAACTGGAAGTTTCCTTTAAAAATTCAATTATGGCTGATGGTAGATTCAGTTCAAAAGTTTCAAACGCTGATTTTTCCTCCATAATTATGAATTAATTTCGAATTGCTGAAGGGTTTTTTTAATAATGTTAACACAGTCTAAAAGTTGCTCTTCCGTCATAACCAAAGGAGGCGCAAATCGAATGATATTCCCATGAGTGGGTTTGGCCAAAAGACCATTATCGCGTAATGCCAAACAAATGTTCCAAGCAGTATCACTATCTTCATCATCATTAATTACAATGGCGTTGAGCAATCCTTTTCCTCTTACCAATTTAACTATACTGCTATTTTGAATGTATACATTCAATTCGCTTCTAAAAAGTCGGCCTAATTTTTCGGCATTCTCAGCTAATTTTTCGTCTTTAATCACATCTAATGCCGCCATTGCTACTGCCGCTGCTACCGGATTTCCTCCAAAAGTACTGCCATGGTTACCTGGCTGAATTACATTCATAATATTATCAGCTGCCAACACCGCACTTACAGGATAGGCGCCGCCGCTCAAGGCTTTCCCTAAAATTAAAATATCGGGTTTCACATTTTCATGATCAACCGCCAGAAGTTTTCCTGTTCTGCCAATTCCCGTTTGTACTTCATCGGCCATAAATAAAACATTGTACTTTTCGCATAATGCTTTGGCTTTGGATAAATAACCTTCACTCGGCACATAAACGCCGGCTTCACCTTGAATTGGTTCCACTAAAAAACCTGCTACATTTGGGTTGTTTTCTAAGGTTTTTTCTAATTTCTGCAAATTATCATATCCAATTTTTATAAAACCCGCAGTGTAAGGCCCAAAATTTTCACGCGCTACGGGATCATTTGAAAAGGAAATGATCGTAGTAGTTCTTCCATGGAAATTATTTTTACATACAATGATATCTGCTTGATTTTCTGGAATACCTTTCACTTCATAGGCCCATTTTCTACAAATTTTAAGAGCAGTTTCTACAGCTTCTGCACCGGTATTCATGGGTAACACTTTATCGTATCCAAAATATTTAGTGGCGTAGGCTTCAAATTTACCTAGCATATCATTGTAAAATGCACGTGAGGTTAAAGTTAAGGTCTGCGCTTGCTTTACCATCGCATTGACAATTACTGGATGACAATGGCCTTGGTTCACTGCCGAATAAGCGGAGAGAAAATCATAGTATTTTTTTCCTTCAACGTCCCAAACATACACACCTTCTCCTCTACTCAATACTACTGGAAGTGGATGATAATTGTGCGCACCATGTTGGTTTTCTAAATCGATCGCTTGTTGCGAAGTTAATTGGTCTAAAACAGCCATTTTATAAGAATTTAAAGGTTCATGTCTTTTGAAGACATCGTTTGGCAGCTAATGATAGCGGCAAACATTAATAATTATATCTCGCTGAGCGAGTAAAATAACCATTCCTTCTGTACCTTTATTCTTTCGATATCCCGATAGCTATCTGGACGAAAAAGCAGCGTGGGAGAGAAATCATCCCTGAGAAGCTCAAAATTAAGGAATAATTAGACCTCCAAAAAGTTTTTAAAGCTGATTTTATGTCTTCATTTTGGAAATATTATTTCTGAGTAAGAAATCGTAATTTCTAATTCGCAAATCGCAATTGGTTTCACTATTTTTGCGACATGGGAAGAAGAAATAAAAAACAAATCTTTGAGAATGTCCTGGTGGTTGATGCTGGAGCGAAAGGAAAATCCGTGGCAAAATCTCCGGATGGTGCCGTTATCTTTATGCAGAACGTGGTGCCAGGTGATTTGGTTGACGTAGAAACATTTAAAAAGCGAAAATCCTTTTATGAAGGTAAGGCTATAAAATTCCATGAGTATTCCGATAAACGTACCGAACCAAGATGTCAACATTTTGGAGTTTGTGGTGGCTGTAAATGGCAAGATATGGGCTATATACACCAATTGTATTACAAACAAAAAGAGGTTGAAAATAATTTAATTAGGATCGGTCATTTAGAACTTCCTCCAATAACCCCGATTTTAGGTTCTTCTAAAGATTATTTTTATAGAAATAAGATGGAGTATTCTTTTAGTGATAGCCGCTGGTTGTCTTTAGAAGAAATTCGCTCAGACATCGATTTAGGAGATAAAAACGCATTAGGTTTACATATTCCCGGAATGTGGGATAAAATTCTTGATATCGAAAAATGCTGGTTACAGGCGGATCCTTCTAATGCTATAAGAAATGCGGTTAAAGAATTTTCAGTTAAGAATGGTCTGGAGTTTTTCAATACACGCAATCAAACTGGTTTCTTACGAACATTAATGCTGCGCACGTCTTCAACCGGAGATATCATGGTGCTTTTTCAGTTTTTTAAGGAGGATAAAGAAAATCGTGAATTACTACTAAACTATATTGGTGACAAATTTCCTGAAATCACATCCTTACAATATGTCATCAACGGTAAAGCGAATGATACTATATATGATCAAGAAGTGATTTGCTATAAAGGCGAGGATCATATTTTTGAGGAAATGGAAGGTTTGAAATTTAAAATTAATGCCAAATCATTTTACCAAACCAATTCCGAGCAAGCTTATGAACTTTATAAAATTACACGCGACTTTGCTGACCTAAAAGGTAATGAGCTTGTTTACGATTTATACACAGGCACAGGAACTATTGCTCAGTTTGTAGCTAAGAATGCCAAAAAGGTTATTGGCGTGGAATCAGTTCCAGATGCCATAACCGCTGCAAAAGAAAACGCACAATTAAACGGCATTGACAACGTTGAGTTTTATGTTGGAGATATGAAAAATGTCTTTAATGCTGATTTTATCAACCAACATGGGCATCCAGATGTGATTATTACCGATCCACCACGTGATGGCATGCATAAAGATGTAGTACAACAAATTTTAAATATTGCTCCTGCTAAAGTGATTTATGTGAGTTGTAATAGTGCTACGCAAGCAAGGGATCTGCAACTTATGGACGCTATTTATAAAGTGACCAAAGTACAACCCGTTGACATGTTCCCACAAACACATCATGTAGAAAATGTTGTACTTTTAGAAAAAAGATAAAACAATTGTTGATTAGCGACTGTTGATTTTTGAACGAAGATTGCTAATTGGAGACTGCCAACTGCCAGCTGCCAGCTGAAGTCTAACAAGAAATAAAAAAAAACTTGAAACATAAAAAAGCCCATAAGAACATAAAAGTTCTACTTTCATTTCTCATTTTGGCAGGCCTCTGGAGTTGTGAACGTGATGATATCTGCGCTTCTACAACACCAACTACACCACATCTGATTATTCGTTTCTATAATATTAATGCCAGTGGAGAGACCCAAACTGCAAGGCATTTAAGTGTCATCGAAGAAGACAGTGACACCTATCTAGTATACGACAAAACTATAGATTCCCTCGTATTACCGTTAAGATTGGATGCTTTGGACAATTTAAACACGTCACGTTTTGTGCTTACAAAAGATACAGACTACGATTTGGATGAAGATCCTAATACGGTTTCCAATTCGGACATTATCGAAATTAATTATACTCCAGAACTTATTTACGTTTCGAGAGCATGTGGTTATAAAAGCGTTTTTAACGATGCGAGTGCTACCCGTGAAACTGACCCTAGCAACTGGATAATAGGCATTGAAGTTATTAACTCCACTATAAACAATGAAGATGCAGCGCATATCAATATTTACCATTAAGCTGATTATTTTGATGGTGTTGCCTTTAACATCATTTGCTCAAGAAGATCCAGAAATTCAAGAAATTCAAGAAATTCAGGAGAAAAATGTTAATGACACTATTATCGTCAAACAAAAATATGGGTTGCGATTAGGAGGGGACATTGGAAAGTTGGTACGCTCTTTTATCGATGAGGATTACAAAGGCTTTGAAATCTCGGGGGATTACCGACTTACACGAAAATTATATTTAGCGGGAGAATTGGGAATCGAAGAGCGCACCATCAGAAATGATTATTTAGATGTAACCGCAAACGGAAGTTACTTTAAGGCCGGAATAGATTACAATATGTACGGAAACTGGCTCGATATGGAAAATCTGATATATACGGGATTGAGAGTGGGCGCCAGCACATTTAGTCAAAACCTAAACAGTTATAAAATTTATACCACCGATCAGTATTACCCACCTTTCTCTTCATTAGATTCACAGGACTTCAAAGGCTTGTCCGCTATTTGGATAGAGTTGGTTATTGGTGTTAAAGCAGAGGTTCTGACCAATTTATTTGTAGGCTTTGATGTACAACTTAAAGGAATGATCGCCGAAGATCAACCTAGCAATTTAGAAAACTTATATGTTCCAGGATTTAACAGAACTTTTGATAGTGGCCGATTTGGTTTCGGATTTGGCTATAATGTATCTTATTTGATCCCTATTTTTAAGAAAAATAAAAAAATACCGGTCGAGAATTAATTCCTAAACATTCATATTCGTTTCTTCATAAATTTACTTAACTTTTGCCCACTAATCACAAGGTATGCACAAAGATGAAATTGCCGATTTATTGGAGGAAAAATATCACAGGCTTCTTAATTGGCTTGAGGAACAAGATAACGCAAAATGGATATGTGGTCCTGAAAACAAGTGGACTTCAGGTCAGCACGCCCTACATTTATTAAAAAGCGTTAAACCTTTAAACGACGTTTTAAGTATGCCACGGTTTTTGTTTAAATACACCTTAGGAACAACTACCGCCGAGATTCGAGATTACGATACCGTCGTGAGCCGCTATCTGGAACAATTGGAGGAATTTAAAAAGAATACTACTAAACCCCGCAAAAAAATAAGTGTTCCTAAAATTCAAGACAAGCGGTATATATTGACACGATTACAGGTAGAAAGTAAGAAGCTGCAATACAAGATCCGACGCATATCGGACCTAAATTTAGACACCTTAGTTTTACCACATCCTGTTATGGGAAAAATGCCCATTCGGGAAATTTTAATGTGGACTGCTTATCATGCGGAATATCACACTAAGCAACTCCAGAAAGATTATTGATTCATAAAAATTGAAATAATACCGTGGTTTTCAATTTTGGATACTCATCTTTTACAATTGAAGAATTTCAAAATCAAAAATATATCATTTATTAATATATACTACTGGTAAAGCTTTGGCTGAAGTTCTTGACTATTTTAAACTTCCCTTCTCCAAGCTAAAGATTAAGAAACTATTTACGTGAATTAATCATTAAATACGTGAATAAAAACTGAACCACTAGAAGCTATTATTTGAACCCTATCAGTTCATATACTTTCCTTTTTTACTCCCTTCATACATCACATATTTAACCAATCGTGCCTCCAACTTGGCATTGACCAAATGGATTTTTCGAGACGGTCTTAAACCGACATGTTTTAAGGCATCGAGATTTGAAGTAATAAACCAAGCATCTGTGCCTGGATAGTTTTGTTTTAGAGTATCGCCAATACTTTTATAGAAGGATTCCATATCAATATCTAAACGTTCACCATACGGTGGATTGAACACCATGTGCAACTTCTCATCACCTGCTTTTTGTGTTTTGAAGAAATCCTCGTGTCGTACTTCTATAAAATCTTCCAACTGCGCGTTTTTGATATTCTCTTTTGCTTTTTCTACCGCACTTGGCGATTTATCATAACCAATAATCCGATGATGGAAATCTCTGGTCTTACTTAAAAGTGATTCTTCTATTTTTTCAAACAATTCCACATCCCAATCCTGCCAACGCTCAAAAGCAAATTCTTTTCGCATTAAATTGGGCGGAATGTTACAGGCAATCATCGCGGCCTCTGCTAAAATAGTTCCGCTCCCACACATCGGATCCATGAAATTACTTTGTCCGTCCCAACCCGATAACATGATTAATCCGGCTGCGAGCACCTCATTAATGGGTGCAATATTGGTTGCAGTTTTATAGCCTCTTTTATGAAGTGAATCTCCAGAGGCATCTAATGAAATATTGCACGTATTGCGGTCAATATGGACATTAATTTTGAGGTCAGGAAACTTCAAATCAACATTAGGTCGTTCGCCCACCGTATCCCTAAACTTATCAACCACGGCATCCTTTGTTTTTTGAGCTATATAAAGTGAATGGGTAAACAATGGTGAGTGGACCGTGGCATCAACAGCAATCGTTCCTGTGGGCTTTACATATTGACTCCAATCCATTTTATAGATTTGATCATATAAATCCTTTTCATTATTAACCCTAAAACTATGGATCGGTTTTAAAATTTTGATAGCTGTTCTTAGTGCCAAGTTTGCTTTATACAAAAAACCTTTATCCCCAACAAAACTTACATTTCGCACGCCAGTTTTAACCTCTGTAGCTCCCAATTGGGTTAACTCTTTAGCAAGTATTTCTTCAAAGCCAAATAAGGTTTTGGCAACCATATTAAAATTATTATCCATTGTTCTCATGATATAGGTTGCAAAAATAAAGTATTTTTGCAGTCAGACGAATTTATAATGATAAAAGACACAACCGAATGGTATGCTTCATGGTTTGACACGCCGTATTACCATATTTTATATAAAGACAGGGATCACGCCGAAGCCCATCAATTCATGGATAATTTGACCCAATACTTGAACCTTCCAGAACAAGGTAAAATACTTGATTTGGCCTGCGGAAAGGGACGGCATTCTATCTATCTCAACTCTTTAGGCTACGATGTGACAGGCGTTGATCTGTCAGAAAATAGCATTGCTTATGCCAAGCAATATCAGAATGAAATGCTTCATTTTGAAGTTCATGACATGTGCAAACCCTTCAATGATCAATTTGATGCGGTTTTTAATCTATTCACAAGTTTTGGGTATTTTGATAAGTCCGAAGATAATCTCAACACGATTAAAGCCATAAGAGACGATTTAAACGCATCTGGTTTTGGTGTTATTGACTTTATGAATGTTGATGTTGTAATTGAGAATTTAGTTCCTGAAGATGTGAAAACTATTGGTGGGATTGATTTTCATCAGAAGAGATATGTTGAAGATGATCATATCGTAAAAGAGATCCATTTTACAGACGACGGTAATGATTATCACTTTCAAGAACGTGTTAGAGCAAAGACTTTAGCAGATTTTGAAAACCTTTTTGAACAAGCGGGCGTTTATTTGCTGGATGTTTTTGGCGATTATAAATTACGTAAATTTCATAAAGGCACTTCAGAACGGTTAATCATGATCTTTAAATGAATCAGTATCTTCTACCCTTCCTAGCAGTTATTGTTGGCGTTTTGTTAGTTGTAATTTTTAAAAACAAAAAACCAAAATACACCAAATTACTATTATCCTTTAGTGGCGCTTTTTTATTGGCACTAACCTTATTTGATTTATTACCTGAGGTCTATAACCATCTAGACGCTAAAACAACCGGGTTGTTCATTATGTTGGGGATTCTATTTCAAATTTTATTGGAATTTTTCTCTAAAGGTGCTGAACATGGTCATGTCCATATACACGAGAAAGAAGATGGATTTCCCTGGGTATTGTTTATCAGTTTATGTATCCATAGTTTTTTGGAGGGTTTTCCTATTCATCAACATAATGATATGGTTTACGGAGTCCTCATCCATAAAATCCCAATTGCTGCCTTGATTACAACGTACTTAGTCCAATCAAAATTTACAAGAAAACAAATCGTTGGATTTTTGATCACTTTTGCACTTATGACTCCTATGGGAACACTGGTTTCCAATACCGTTCCGTTTGTTGGAGATTATTTATTTTTCATTAACGCCATTGTTATTGGAATATTTTTTCACATTTCGACAGTTATTCTGTTTGAAAGTAACGAAAACCATAGATTTAATCTCTCCAAACTTATAGTCATAACGATAGGGATTGTGGTCGCTTATTTGATATAGAATAGATGACTGAAGATTGTAACATTCAACACTGCTCATTGAAAATTGAAGACTGCAGACTGAAGACTGAAAAACATGTTTAGCAAAGAAGAGTCAAGAAGATTAAGAGAAGATTTTTGGATCAGTTTTGGAAAGTCCTTCCCCCGAAAATGGATTCTTTACGACACCAAATTAAAAGGATTTGCTTTTAAATTCCATTTCGATACGCAATCGGCATTAGTGACTTTGGACCTTGAAGATGACTTAGAAAACCGTATCAACTATTGGGATAAACTGCAATCTCTAAAAAGCATTTTGACGGAAGAGTTTTTACCTGAAGTCGTTTATGAAGAAGAATACTTTTTAGAGAACGGCAAGGAAATCTCGAGAATCTATATTCCCTTAAATCAGAAAGTATCCATTCATAACAAGAACACTTGGAGAGAGGTCATGGAGTTTTTCAACGAAAAAATGACTCTCTTCGAAAGTTTTTTTGAGGACTATAAGGATTTTATTGACGCATAAACAGACGGTAGTTTTTAGAGGGTAGTTCTTAGAACGGGGTAATTTCGACTATAGAAATAAATGAAAAAAAATAGGTCACTAAACGACCTGACAATCAATTTAAAAATCTCCTTTTTCCAGCTACCTATTATAAACTGCCTTTTACCAACTAATATCAGTTTTTTTTCTCCATATTGTCAACATACACTAAAAACATAAAAGCACTATGATTATTGACGTCCATACCCATATTAATAACTATCATGAAGACCGTGTGGTTTCACTTGAAGATAGTCTCGATCTATTAACAAAAACGATGGTTGATAATAATGTGGATTATTCACTGGTTCTTTCCTCGTACAAAGTAAATGAACACAGACCCAGCACTAAAAAAGTTGTGGAGGCCATAAGCAACAGAAATAATCTTGGCGTGGTAGCGGGCGTAAGTTATTTGAATTACGATTATAAAGATTTACGCGAACTAAGTGAATTTCTTGACGCGGGATTGATCAAAGGATTAAAATTCTACCCAGGTTATGAACCCTTTTACCCTAATGACATCCGATTTAAGGTCATGTATGAGATGGCCATCGAGTTTGATGTGCCTGTCATGTTTCATTCTGGCGACACTTACGCGCCTCATGGAAAAATAAAGTATTCCCACCCGATTCATATTGATGATTTGGCCGTTGACTATCCTGATTTAAAGATTGTGATCTGCCATGTGGGAAATCCTTGGATAAGGGATTGTATGGAGGTGGTATATAAAAACGAGAATGTCCATGCTGATATTTCCGGTTTGGTACTAGGCGATTTCTCAGAAAAGTTTGAACGGTTCATGAAAAAGGAAATTGAAGAAATGATTACCTATGCCGGCGATCCAAAATATTTACTTTATGGCACCGATTGGCCAATTAGCAATATGAAATCCTATTTAAAATTTATGGATCAATTGGAACTGGATGAAGAAAAGAAAGACATGATCTTTTGGAAGAATGCTGCTGAACTATTTAAAATTGATGTGAGTAAACTGAAGTAATATTTTTTATAGAATAAAAAAGAAGATCATTAAATAATGACAAATGGCGCCGCCCAACACAAATAAATGCCATATAACATGGTTATAAGGAATTTTATCACCCGCATAAAAAATGATTCCAATCGTGTAGAAAGCACCACCGGCAATAAAGAGAATGAGCCCATTAGGGCCAATTAGGTCGGAGAGGTTACTAAAATCAAAAATAATTAACCAACCCATCACTAAATATAGTAAGGTGGAAATAATCTCAAATTTTCCTGTAAAGAACAATTTTAGAATTAGTCCAAAACCTGCGATTGCCCATACACTCCAAAACAAAGGCCAGCCCAGACTGCTGTTAAGTGCAATTAAGGTCACGGGTGTATAAGTACCAGCAATTAAAAGATAAATGCTGATATGGTCTACGATTCTAAAGTAATGTTTGCGTTTTTCGTCAGAAACCGAATGATAAATAGCTGATGCTGTAAAAAGAATAATAATAGAAATTCCATAAACAATCACGCTAAATAAACTCCAATCGGTTTTATGTTCCTTAAAACTTACCAATAAAGCCAATCCGACAATTCCCAAGAGGGCACCAACACCATGGGTCCAAGCGTTTAGTTTTTCTTCAAAATCAGATTGTATGCGCATTATTTTTTTACTGTTTTGGAGGCCCACTTTTTAGTGAGTTCAAAATAGTCAACAGGAAATGCTGATTCTTGGCGTTCCAGTTTCCCATCCTGAAATGCGCGCTCTAAAATGTCTTCAATATAATAATCCTCGCTCACTACCAAAGGATTAAATTCTTCCTTCAAAGAAATATCGAACAATCGGGCAGTATTATTAAACCAAAACGCTCGCCAACCACTTCGCAAGTCCTTGATTAATTGAAAAGTAGTTTGCCCCGTTTGACGGTGGATCAGTTTCACTAAAATCTGTCCCTCCTTGCGAGTCAGCTTTTTGAGTTCAGCCGAAAATTCATCTTCAATATACTTTTGGATAATCTTAGCGTACCTGCGCTGATCACTTTTGCGCTCTAAAGTTTCCAGTCGACTATTGAGTTCGACCAAACGTTCAGCCGCAAGTTTTGCATACGGATATACTTTTATGGTTCTTCGCTTCAAGATCAAATAGCGGATACGATCTTCCTTACTCCCATATTTTAACTTAGACATCAGCACAACAGGATCCAAATTAATTATGGAAACCAGAATCGAGTCTCCATCAATATAATAGTATTCTATCGCAGTGGAATCTTGTTCAACAGGCTCAACTTGCGCCCACAGAAAAAAGGGTATTAATATAAAAATGTAGGTCATCCACTTCATGGGTGCAATCGTGCTAAAAACAGGTCAAAATTAAGAATTTACATATGTTATAACCTTAAAATCCTATTAATATTATTAATTTTAGCCAAAATACTTACCAATGACAAAAAAGAACATTTTAGACAAAAAATCATTAGAGTTTTTAGAAAATTATTTAAATAATGCATCACCTACAGGATATGAATGGACAGGGCAAGAATTATGGATGGAGTACCTCAAACCTTATGTTGACGAATTTATAACAGATACCTACGGAACTGCCGTGGGCGTCATCAATCCAGAGGCAAAATATAAAGTAGTTATTGAAGGACACGCTGACGAAATTTCATGGTATGTCAACTATATTACAGATAATGGTCTTATTTACGTGATCAGAAATGGCGGTAGTGACCATCAAATCGCACCAAGTAAAATTGTGAATATTCACACAAAAAACGGCATCGTTAAAGGAGTTTTTGGATGGCCTGCAATTCACACTAGAAATAAAGAAAAAGAAGAAACACCTAAAGTAGAGAATATTACCATTGATGTTGGTGCGAAAAACAAGGAAGAAGTTGAAAAAATGGGCGTTCACGTCGGATGTGTGATTACCTATCCTGACACTTTCCATATTTTAAATAACGATAAATTTGTATGCCGTGCCATCGACAATCGCATTGGGGGCTTTATGATTGCTCAAGTAGCTCGTTTATTGCACGAAAACAAAAAGAAACTTCCTTTCGGATTGTATATCACAAATTCTGTCCAGGAGGAAATCGGATTACGCGGGGCTGAAATGATTGCAGAACGCATTAAACCTAATGTGGCCATCGTAACTGATGTGACGCATGATACTACAACACCAATGATCGACAAGAAAAAAGAAGGTCATCTGGAACTGGGACTAGGACCTGTTATAGCCTATGCTCCTGCCGTCCAACAAAAATTAAGAGATTTGATTACGGATACGGCCGAGACCAATAAAATTCCTTTCCAACGTTCAGCCTGTTCAAGAGCAACGGGCACAGATACTGATGCTTTTGCTTACAGTGGTATGGGTGTGGCGAGTGCTTTGATTTCGGTACCATTGCGTTATATGCATACCACCGTGGAAATGGTGCATAAAGAAGATGTTGAAAACGTGATCCGCTTGATTTATGAAACCTTGTTAAATATTAAGGAAAACGACACATTTAGTTATTTCGATAAGTAATGGATGCACTGCAACAAAAACAGCTGTTTGATATTCCTGATGACATTTGCTATTTAAACACGGCGAGTCTTTCGCCGTCGTTTAAAGCAGTAGAAGCAGCAGGTATTGAAGCTGTCTTGCAAAAAAGTAGACCGTATTTGATTCCGTCATCTGATTTTTTTGAACCCGTTATTGAGTTGAAGAAAAGGTTCGCTCAGATTATCGATTCAGATGAATATGAACGCATTGCAAGTATTCCTTCAGTTTCATACGGAATCGCTACGGTAACCAAAAACATCAAATTGAGTCCTGGAGATACTGTTGTTTTGATGCAAGAACAATTCCCAAGTAATTATTATTCCTGGAAGAAATTAACCGACAAATATCAAGCCCACTTAAAAATAGTTCAAGCGCCACAAACGAAAACCAATCGCGGTAAACTTTGGAACGAGGCTATTTTGGAAGCTATTGATAATTCTACAGCTGTTGTGGCTATGGGACATATTCATTGGTCCAGCGGAGTTTTATTTGACCTGAAAGCAATAAGAGCAAAAACACGACAACACAATGCTTTATTGATTATTGATGGTAGCCAATCTGTGGGAGCTTTACCATTTTCTGTTAAAGACATCCAACCAGATGCCTTAATCTGCGCAGGTTACAAATGGCTTTTCGGACCTTATGGTTGCGGCTATGCTTATTACGGATCTTATTTTGATAATGGGGAACCTTTGGAAGAAAACTGGACCAACCGTTTGGACAGTCATATCTTACTCGATTTAACGCAGTACCAATCAGAATACAAGCCTCTAGCTAATCGATATGTTGTTGGAGAAAGCGGAAGCTTCATTCATGTCAACATGCAATTAGAAGCTTTAAAACAAATACTTTTATGGACACCTCAGGCCGTTCAGGATTATTGCAAGAAAATCTCTGCACAAGCAGTTATTAATTTACGGACTTTGGGATGTTATATTGAAGACGATGCGTTCCGAAGCCATCATCTCTTTGGCCTAAATTTACCTGAAAATGTCGATGCCAAAACGTTTAAGAAAGCATTGTATCAACAGAATATATTTGCTTCTTTTAGAGGGGATTACGTCCGTTTATCTAGCCATTACTTTAACACAGAGAAAGATTTTGAAAAGTTCGTGGAATGCCTAAAATCAGTAATGCATTAAAATGGAGAACGAAGAATATATCGATATTTTAAATGCAGATGGATCGGCCATTGGGAGAGCTTGTCTGAAATCTGAGATCCACACTAAAGGACACTATCATAATACGGCCCATGTGTGGTTTTATAATTCTAAAACCGAGATACTATTGGCACAACGTTCGGCTTCAAAATCCATTTGTCCATTGCTTTGGGATGTTTCTGTAGCAGGACATGTCGATGCAGGAGAAACCATTGAACAAGCCGCTGTTAGGGAAACAAGAGAGGAGATCGGGATTGAAATTTCAGAAAGCAATTTAGAAAAAATTGGTGCTTACGATTGTTTTCAAAGTTACAATAATGGCATCGTGGACAATGAGTTCCACCATACGTTTATTGCTAAAATTGGTTACACTTTAAAGGAACTCATTTTGGATAAAGATGAAGTGGCTCAGGCTAAGTTTGTCTCCATTCCTGAATTTCGCGAATTATTGAAAAACAGTGATCTCAATAGTCATTTTATTGCAAGTAATACCTCTTATTATCTTGAGGTTATTCAGGCTATCGAACGTAGATTCTCCTAAATAGAAAGAAATGACTTTATTAGTGTTAGCCATCTTTCCTGTTTTTGCGATTATCTTTTATGTCTATATAAAAGACAAATATGAGAAGGAACCTAAGCGATTGTTAATTTATAATTTTTTACTCGGCGCCGTTGTAAGCGTAATCATAACCACATTGCTATATGTCATAATCGATATTCAACTGCCCTTAAAAAATCACGATAGTATATTTGAACAATTCATAAAAGCTTTTTTTGTGGTGGGCTTGTCCGAAGAATTTAGCAAATACATTATCATTCGTTATTACGCGCAACCTCACAAAGAATACAATGAACCTTTTGACGGGATCGTTTACGCCGTTATGGTCTCCATGGGTTTTGCAGCTACCGAAAATGTGATGTATGTATTGCAAGGTGGCATGGAAGTAGCAATTATTAGAGCTTTTACGGCAGTTCCAGCGCATGCGACCTTCGCTATTTTAATGGGCTATTTTATGGGTAAAGCCAAATTCTCCAAAAATAGAATTGGCTTGAATCTCACAGGGCTATTTCTTGCGGTTCTTTTTCATGGTGCCTATGACTTCTTCTTATTCATCGATTTTGTGCCAGGAATTTGGATCGGTGCATTTATCTCTCTTTTTATCGGAATTATCTTAGCGAACAAGGCAATCAAGAAACATCAATTCAATTCTCAATTCAATATTCAGAAAGAACGATGAAACAATGATCTTTGATTGGTGACAGCAATTTATTTTTGATTAATTTTATCGGAATGAAAAATACTATAGCCGAAAGAATTGCCGATTTCATCAAAAACTTCCCTCCTTTTGACCAACTTTCAAAAGAGAATTTATGCTCTATCGCAAAAGTAGTAACGATTACCTATCTCGAAAAAGATAAAATGGTTTATGCTGCGGGCGACGCTCTGCACAATAAATTCTACATAATCCACAAAGGTGCCATTGCACTTATTAAAGAAATCAATTCTAAGCCGGAAACGGTCGATCGTTTTGACGAAGGCGATATTTTCGGACTCAAACCTCTTTTTGCTAAAGAAAATTATGCCACGAATGCAGTTACTGAAGAAGAAAGCATCCTCTACGGAATTCCCTTAGCCACATTCAAGCCATTAATAACCCAAAACAGAGATGTGGTTAACTTCCTCATAGAAAGCTTCGCTTCCAATACCGAAAATCCATTTTCAAAAGAAATACATGGCTCTTTGTATGACAACCGTTTGGACGTTTTGGCAAACGACAAAGAGCTTTTTGAACTGCAACCTGTCCGCTATATAAAAAAAGTGATTACCGCAAAAGCGGACACTAAAATTAAGGATATCGCAGTACTCATGCAGAAACATCACATTGGTTCAATAATTATAGAAACCGATGATATTCCAATTGGTATTGTAACTAATGTGGATTTACGCAACAAAGTCATCACTGGCGAATACACTATTGAAGCTGAAGTAGACAAAATAATGAGTGCTCCGGTTTTGTGCTACCCAAAAGGTGTTTCTATCAGTCAGGCACAACTCACAATGATGAAACACAATGTCAGTCATTTATGTGTCACTGCAGACGGTACTCCCAATTCAAAAATCATAGGTGTCATTTCCCAAAACGACATCAATGTAATGCGGGGGAGCAATCCAACAGTTTTGATGAAAGCCATTAAACGCTCCCAATCTACTAAACAACTGAAGCATATTCGCAAAAAAATAATGGTGCTTTTAGAGGGTTTTGTGGCACAAGATATTCCTCTGACCCAAACAAGTAAAATAATATTTGAACTGAATGATGCTACCATTAAGCGTATTATTGAGCGGTGTATAGTGAAAATGGAGCAACAACCTCCTGTTAAGTTTGCCTGGATGTCCATGGGCAGCCAAGGGCGAAAAGAGCAATTATTGCAGACAGATCAAGACAATGCTATCGTGTTTGAAAATGTTGAAGCGGAAGAGTTGGAAAACGTAAGAGCGTATTTCCTATTGCTCGCAAAAAAAGTTAATAAACGGTTGAATGCTGTGGGTTTTGACTTTTGCCCCGCCGACATCATGGCAAAAAACCCAAAATGGTGTTTAAGTTTGGAGGAATGGAAAAATCAATTTATTCAATGGACATCAAACACAGGCGATGACGAAATATTGCTGTCCTCTATTTTTTTCGACTTTGATATCACTTATGGCGATGCCAATCTTACAAGCCAACTCTCAGACCACATATTCGAAATCACAAAAAACAACCACATGTTCTTATCCAAACTTGCAGCGAGTGCACTAAGAAACGCTTCTCCGCTTGGCTTTTTTAGGCAGTTTTTAGTAGAACAAGACGGTGAGTATAAAGATTTTTTCGACATTAAAAAACGTGCCATCATGCCAATTGTAGATGCTGGCCGTCTATTTGCGCTTTCCAATCAAATTAAAAACATTAATAACACGGCAGAAAGATTTGAAAAAATGGCTGAATTATTTCCCGAAAATAATGAATTTTACCTATCCTGCTCATATGCCTCAAAAGCGCTACTCAAATTTCGCACAAAACATGGCTTACTCCATAACGATAACGGCCGATTTATCGAATTGGCAGCATTGAATAAAGAAGAGAAAATGAAATTGAAACGATGTTTTAAAACCATAGCAAGTGTTCAAGAATCGATCAAACTGAAGTACAATCTAAGTAATTTTAAGTAATGGTCTGGAACTTCAAAAAAAAGAGACATCCAGAATATTGGGAAGTGTATCTGCAACATTTTGAAAAAAAAGAAAAAAAGACTTTAGATCTTTCACGGTTTGTCGCTCTGGATACTGAAACCACTGGTTTTGATTTCTATATCGACAGAATATTGTCTATCGGTGCAGTTTCTATTGTTAAAAATGAGATTGCAGTAGCTGAATCCTTGGAAATCTATTTAAAACAGTCCCATTTTAATCCAAATAGTGTTCATATTCACGGTATTCTGCAACATGGTATGATAACGAAATTCTCTGAGGAAGATGCCATGAAACAATTTCTGAACTATATTGAAGATGCCGTATTGATTGCCCACCATGCTAGCTTTGACATTAAAATGATCAATGCCGCAATGCACCGAATGGGCTTACCAAATTTGAAAAATAAAGTTATCGATACCATGGATCTCTATACCAATACGCGCATCAAATCAAATTTTATTGATCAACGCGCACAATACTCACTTGATGACATTGCAGACGCCTATGCTATTAACTTGATGGATCGGCACACCGCACCCGGTGATGCACTAATTGCCGCACTCATATTCCTTAAGACGACAGCGCTCCTTAAAAAAGCGAAATCCTTTAAATTGGAACATTATTTTCTAAAATCAAGTAGGTTTTAATATCCCTCATAAAATTCGTAACTTTTCAACCATTAATGACAAAACCCTATGAATAAAACATACCAAGTGAAGGTCAATGAAGCATCAGAAATATCAGTATCCGCTGAGGAAATTACATTGTTGGACAACATCAAAATCTCCCCTATAAAATACCATATACTTCAGAATGATAAATCTTATAGCGCTGAAATAATGGACGGTAATTTCAATACAAAGACATATAAAGTTAAAGTTAACAACAACATATACAACATCAACATCTACAATGAATTAGACCAGTTAATAAAAGATTTAGGTTTTGAAATTAGCAGCTCTAAAAAAGTTGAAAATATTACAGCGCCAATGCCAGGTTTGATTCTTGAAATAAGTGTTAAGGTTGGCGATGAAGTTAAAGAAAATGATCCCCTTTTAATTCTTGAAGCCATGAAAATGGAGAACATGATTAATTCGCCAAGAGAAGGAATTATCAAATCTATAACTGTGAAAAAAGGAGATGCGGTTGATAAAAACCAGTTGTTGATTGAGTTTGAATAAATTCCTTTATACGACTTTCAACTTGGTCATTTCGATCGTAGTCGCGAACCTTATTAAGAAACTTATGTCATTTTTATATTAGAGAATTCTAAAACAAATAGTTTAATATTACTTGTGGAACCTAACTAATACTAGACAGGTTATGTTAAGAACAAAAGAGATTCATGCATCCGCAGACATTATTGAGATTCCCGCCAACGCGGGAATGAAAAAAAGAATATTCCAATGAAAAAAATTTTAATTGCAAACCGTGGAGAGATTGCCATTCGTGTCATGAAAACGGCAAAGAAAATGGGCATCGAAACAGTGGCCATATACTCTACTGCGGATAGAATGTCGCCTCACGTTAGATATGCAGATGAGGCTGTATTGATTGGAGAAGGCCCTTCCAATCAATCCTATTTATTAGGCGATAAAATTATTGACGTAGCGAAACGTTTAAATGTAGATGCCATTCATCCCGGATACGGATTTTTAAGTGAGAATGCTGAATTTGCACAAGCTTGCGAAACCAATGGATTGATTTTTATCGGACCAAAACCCAAGGCGATAGAAATGATGGGCAATAAGTTGGCCGCTAAAGAGGCTGTAAAACATTATGACATCCCCATGGTTCCAGGTATTGACGAAGCTATTACTGATGTTGAGAAAGCGAAACAGATTGCAAACGCAATTGGTTATCCCATTTTGATTAAGGCCGCTGCAGGTGGCGGTGGAAAAGGGATGCGAGTGGTTGAAAAAGCTTCAGAACTGGAATCACAAATGAATCGTGCTATCAGTGAAGCTACTTCAGCCTTTGGGGACGGATCGGTATTTATTGAGAAATACGTGAGCTCTCCACGCCATATTGAAATTCAGGTCATGGCAGATACCCATGGCAATATTATTCACCTTTTTGAACGGGAATGCAGCATTCAAAGGCGTCATCAAAAAGTTGTTGAAGAAGCACCTTCCTCAGTTTTAACACCAGAATTACGTTCAAAAATGGGTGAAGCGGCTGTAAAAGTTGCTCAAGCTTGTGATTATGTTGGTGCAGGCACTGTTGAGTTTCTTTTGGATGAGAACCTCAATTTCTATTTTTTAGAAATGAACACACGCCTACAAGTGGAACATCCCGTTACGGAACTCATTACGAATACGGATTTGGTGGAATTGCAAATACGTGTTGCCCGTGGCGAAGTTTTACCGATAAAACAAAGCGATTTAAAAATTAAGGGACATGCTTTGGAACTACGTGTTTATGCAGAAGATCCGCTGAATGATTTTTTACCAAGTGTTGGGAATTTGGAAGTTTATCAATTGCCCAAAGGTGAACATGTTCGTGTGGACAACGGATTTGAAGAGGGTATGGATATTCCCATTTATTATGATCCCATGCTGGCCAAATTGATTACTTATGGCGAAACGAGAACTGAAGCTATTGACGAAATGTTGACCGCTATTAATAATTATCATATTGAAGGTATAGAGACGACACTTCCTTTTGGAACTTTTGTCTGCGAGCATGAGGCTTTCCGTTCTGGAAATTTTGATACACACTTTGTCGAAAATTACTATTCAGCTGAAAAACTGAAAGAAAACCATGCAGAGGAAGCCCGTTTGGCAGCTTTGATTGCAGTCAAACGCTACTTGGAGGATCAGAAAAAACTAAGGATTCCGGAAGGAAATTGATACTTCGACGAGTTCAGTAACCGAGTTGAAATTGACACTTCGACAAGCTCAGTAACCGAGTTGAAAAGCTATGACACAGAGTTTCACTGAGAGTTTTATACTTAATCACAAAAAGCTTAGTGTCTCTGCGACTCTACGAGACATAATAAACAATAACATTTCGCATTTGCGAGAAACAATTAAATATGGAATCTAAAATAAAAGACCTTAACTACAAACTAGCCCTAGCCTACCTTGGCGGCGGACAAGATCGTATTGACAAACAGCACGAAAAAAAGAAACTGACCGCTAGAGAACGGGTTCATTATTTGTTAGATGATGGCTCGTTTGAGGAAATCGGGGCTTTAGTAACGCATCGTACCAAAGATTTCGGGATGGAGAAACAGCTATTCTATGGCGATGGTGTCGTAACAGGTTATGGTACTGTAAATGGTAGATTGGTTTATATTTTTGCGCAGGATTTTACTGTTTTTGGAGGCTCATTGTCTGAAACACATGCCGAAAAAATTTGCAAGGTTATGGATTTGGCGGTTAAAGTAGGTGCACCCATTATTGGGCTGAATGACTCAGGTGGCGCTCGGATTCAAGAAGGTGTGCGTAGTTTGGGGGGATATGCTGATATTTTCTACCGAAACGTCCAGGCTTCTGGAGTAATCCCACAAATTTCTGCCATTATGGGACCTTGTGCTGGCGGTGCTGTTTATAGTCCGGCGATGACTGATTTCACCATTATGGTTCAGGATACCAGTTATATGTTTGTAACGGGACCAAATGTGGTCAAAACCGTGACCAATGAAAATGTGACCTCAGAAGAATTGGGTGGTGCAAGCACGCATTCTACAAAATCGGGAGTTGCGCATATTACATCGTCAAATGATGTGGAGTGTTTAGAAGACATTAAAAAACTTATTAGCTACTTACCACAAAATAACACCGAGACTCCTACTCTACTGCCTTATGATTTTGAAGATGAAGTTAGAGAGGTGCTGTCAGATATCATTCCGAAAAACGCCAACAAACCTTATGACATGCACAGTGTGATTAATGGCATTATCGACACGGATTCTTTTTTTGAAATCCACAAGGATTATGCAGAGAATATTATCGTAGGATTTGCTAGGTTAGGTGGTCGAAGCATTGGGATCGTCGCCAATCAACCGATGTATTTGGCAGGTGTTTTAGATGTTAACAGTTCAAAAAAAGCGGCGCGATTTGTCCGTTCTTGCGACTGTTTCAATATTCCGTTATTGGTATTGGAGGACGTTCCAGGATTTTTACCGGGCACAGATCAGGAATGGCGCGGCATTATTGTACATGGTGCCAAACTACTATATGCGTTTAGCGAAGCCACAGTGCCACGTGTAACCGTTATTACCAGAAAAGCTTATGGTGGTGCCTATGATGTTATGAATTCTAAACATATTGGTGCGGATATGAATTTCGCTTGGCCAAGTGCAGAAATTGCTGTAATGGGCGCTAAAGGTGCGGCAGAAATCATTTTTAAAAGAGAGATTGATAAGGCAGAAAATAAAGAGGCCAAGTTGAAAGAAAAAGAAGCAGAATATGCAAATCTTTTCGCAAATCCGTATAGCGCCGCACAACGCGGCTTTATTGATGAAGTTATTTTACCTAAAGATACCCGACGCAAATTGATAAAGGCTTTCGCAATGTTGAAGGATAAAAAAGTAGATACTCCTAAAAGAAAGCATGGGAATATTCCTTTGTGATTTCTAGATAGTAATTAACAATTCACTTGGTATGAGTGCAATCAGTACATTACACTTATCCTAAGATTGCATGATTTGTAATAAATGATGGAACGCTGATGAGGCTGATTTTTTATAATTAAAGATGATATTGTATTGAGTAAGACTTAGAGATGGAAATTCTTGCTGATAAGCAGTACAGTTTTATTTTTCAGAAATCCGACATTAAAATCAAAATGCTATAAAACTTCGACTACTAAAGGCGCCGCGTAAGGGATTGAGCTCTTAGTTTGAACTCTTTTGGAGGACCGAAGAGTGGCCCAAAAAGTGTGGGGTGAGAGCGCGGTAGCTGAACTTTTCGGAATGGGCGCTCAAGGAGCGGAGGAAATCATTTTTTAAAAAGGGGATTGATATGGCAGATACATTATACTCCTAATACGGAAATAATTAATTCTCAATCAGATGGAACGCTGATGACGCTGATTTTTTATGATTATAGATGATTTTGTAGTGGAGTTAGGTTGGAGATAAACCATCTTGCCGAAAAGCAGTTTACTTTTTATTTTTCAGAAATCCGACATTCAAATTAAAATGCTTTAAAAATTTGACATCTAACGGGGCCCGCGTTAGCGATGGAGCCCTTTGCTTGAACTCTTTTGGGACGCCGAAGAGTGGCCCAAAAAGTGAGGGGCGAGAGCGCGGTGGTTGACCTTTTCGGGCAACCAAACGCCCAAATAAAAAAATTATTTACTAATTGGAGAAAATCATCTTTATCAGCTCATAAACTAAATGTTTGAAACTTTATCTCACCAATAATTATAGATTATAAAAAAGAGATATAAAGCTAATTCACTCGGAATCGTGAATATTCAGAACTAAAAAATAAAAGCAAATACCTTGTCTATAGTTTCTCAATCAACTTCTTTTTGTTATTTGATTGTTTTTTTGGTTTTACCTTTGGCTTAGGCTGATTCTCTTTAATTCTGACATAAATGAGTTTATTGTGTCCTTTCGAATCTTCTCTCCGCTCAATTTCAAATTCATTAATGGATTTTATTAAAGGCGTCAGTTTTTGAAATCCAAAGTTACGAGAGTCAAAATTTGGTTGTTTTTTCTGCAACATACCACCTACATCACCTAAAAACGCCCATCCATCGTCATCAGCAACATCATCAATAGTAGCGGAAATAAATTTTATATCTTTTGAGGATATCTTATCAATATCACTTTTTGTTGATTTAGATTTTTCACTTGAAGTACTAACCTCTTCTTCTCCCTGATTTTTCAGAATCTCGATATAAATAAACTTATCGCAGGCTACAATAAACGGATTTGGTGTTTTCTTCTCTCCAATACCGTATACTTTCATCCCGGCTTCGCGCAAACGCGTGGCCAAACGTGTAAAATCACTATCACTGGAAACTAAACAAAAACCATCTACTTTGCCTGAATACAGAACATCCATGGCATCAATAATCATGGCAGAATCGGTAGCATTTTTACCCACCGTATACCCATACTGTTGGATTGGGGTAATCGCGTTTTCTAGTAATAAATTTTTCCATTTTGAAAGATGAGGCTTGGTCCAATCGCCATAAATTCGCTTAATAGTGGGGTTTCCATATTTCGCAATTTCTTCCATCATCTCTTTTACATAGGCTGAAGGGATATTATCGCCATCTATTAATACTGCTAGTTTGATCTCCATTTAACGGTAATTATTTTAATTTTTGAATTTATTTTAGGGCTAAAGATAGTGTTTAATTGCAGGAGAATTATCTCAAAAGGAATTTTTAAAACTACAATTAAAAATCCGTAGCCTAAACAGGCTACGGATTGTAAATAATTCAATGGGATATAACATGTTAATTAAACCAATAACTTTTGGTATACTTTATTCTTTATTGATCGATATTTCTCCACGCATTCCATGTATTTATCAAATACCTGATCATGCTGCAACATATAAAACTGATCACATTCCAGCTCGTCGCATTCTCTAATATTATTCATTAGATTGCGATAAGTATAAAATTCATTCAACATATTGATATTATCATTGACGTTGTCCAATAAAGCGTCGCGCAATGCTAGATCGTTTATTTTATTGGAAGAAATTTTCGCTAATTGGTCGGCTTCCTTATTCATAGATTCCAACTGAGAGATCCAAGTTTGAAGTTCACGATGTCTTTGTCTTTTGACAATTTCTTCATCGGTTTCATTTCCATAATTGATTAGGGATTTCATCATGCAATATTTAATTTTGTTATATTATTCTGTTTCACATCTAAAATGACGATGTCTTTATCTCCGCCTGGAAACGTCCAACTGATACTATCATTTTTGGCATAGCCCAAAACAGCAGCGCCCATTGGCATTAATAAGGAGATTTTCTTTTGGGAGTTGTTACTTTCAGCAGGCAAAACTACTTGAAAGGTATATTGCCATCCATCATTTGTGGCAATTGTAATTTCTGAATTGATTCTTACAACATCATCAGGCATTTTGTCATCGTCCAAAATTTCAGCACTTTCAATTTCCTTGGCAAATTTTGTCAATGATATTTTTTGCGTTGAATCCTTATAATCATTGGTGAGATTTAACAATCGCTTTATCACCACATACTCCTTTTTTTCTAATATTAATTTACCGTGTTTCATGTGTTTGATTTTATTGTTTTCAGTGGACTCATGCTGTTCGCTATCGATCATTCCCATGGGTTATGAAACTTTGAACATGCGCGTATCATGTTTGTCTTTTTGTTTGGGTTAAGGAAAAAGTCCTCATATATATGATTTTTATATAGGTGCAATCGCACTTACATAGGCTGCAATACGCAGATGAAAAAGTTTGTTTTGATGTGTTTTATAAACCTTTCAAGATACCTGCGTAATATATTTTTAACTTTATTGTGATTTCATCAAGTCCCCACAATTTGCTGTTGCGATTTTGTAACCATCCGAAATAACTGCCGATTACACCACCTGAATCACAGACAATAGCTGGAAGAATTGCGATGCCTCTTTTATAACTTCTGAATTGCCAAATCATTATTTGTAAGAGAACAACTTTTTATTTCTTGCGACAGAAAACTATTGGCTTTTAGTTTGTTTTTATCTTAGAATTCTAAATTGAGAAATCTAGAGTTATCATAATCAGAATAATACCAGCTAAAATTTTTTTCATGCTCAAACTTTAATATCTCAGATGTTTCACAGGAAGCGCATAAACTGTTATCCAAAGCATTCATAATTTAAAGTATAAAAGCTTTAAACTTAGCGCAATAGATGTGCCGATAAAAAACGCATTGTTTAAATCATTATTAAATACTTATAAATCAAATAGTTGTATCTAAAGATAAAATTAACGAATTCGTTGTAGTGGGAAGTATTTCCCCGATGATTCATTACTCCCCAGCACGTTTTAGATTATTTTATTTTGTCTCGAAGAGTTTTACGATCGATTTGGAGAATCGCCGCTGCTTGGGTTTTATTATTATTGGTCGCTTCTAGAACCTTGAGAATATGTCTTTTTTCCACTTCTTTCAGAGAAAGTAAAATATCCTGTTTTGGAAAATTTATATGAAATTTTAAATATTGAGGTAAGTTATTAATTTCCACCTTTTTATCACACATAATGACTGCGCGCTGGATGCTGTTTTCAAGTTCCCTAATATTTCCGGGCCAGTCATAACGTTCCAAGGCTAACAAAGCTTCATCCGATATTCTGACAATCCGGTCTTTATATTCAACGCCATATTTAAAAAGAAATTTGTCCACCAGCAGCGGAATATCAGATTTCCGATCTCTTAATGGTGGCACTTCTATTTGAACCACCGTAAGTCTGTAATACAAATCCTCTCTAAAACGTCCATTCTTAATAAGCTCTCTTAAATCGACATTGGTTGCAGCAATGACCCTTACATCAATTTTCTCTACTTTTTGAGAACCAACGCGCATGATTTCCTTTTCTTGGAGTACTCTGAGCAAACTTAGTTGTGTGGCCATGGATGCATTTCCAATTTCGTCTAAAAAAAGAGTTCCCTTGTTGGCCGCTTGAAAAAAGCCACTTCGGTTGTTGTCTGCGCCTGTAAAAGCTCCTTTATTATAACCAAACAATTCAGCCTCCAAGAGATTTTCGGGAATAGCACCACAATTAACCGCTATAAAAGGTGCGGCGGCGAATTTTCCAGAATAATGAATCGCCCGTGCCACCAGCTCTTTGCCTGTTCCACTTTCACCCTTTATGAAAACCGTTGCCTTATTGTCCTTAACCCGATCAATAATATTAAGGACACCAAGCATCTCTTCGGATTGTCCAATAAGCTCTCCATAAACTGGCTTATCATTGGAGCTTCTTTTTCTTTTATGAACTGGGATCTGCCGTAACGAGAGCGATTTTTGAACTGCATTTTTAAGTTCTTCCTTGGTGAATGGTTTTATTAAATAGTCCATTGCCCCTGACTTCATGGCTTTTAAGGCACCATCAATGGACGGATAGCCTGTAACCGCTAATTTCGGAATATCGGGAAAATGCTCAGAAACATATTTGACCAATTGCAATCCGTCCACGCCCGGCATCTGAAGATCAGTAATTAATAAATCTATGGATTGATCTTGCAAGATGGCAATGGCTTCCTTTACAGATATGGCCTTATAAGTATGGAAGTTTAAAGATTGTAAATGTCTTTGGATAAGTTCCAAGATATGTACATCATCATCAACAATCAGTATGTTCTCCTGTTCCAACCGCATCGCTTAGAGTTTTGGAAATGTGAGGGTAAAAATAGTACCGTTTGGAAGATTGGATCCATGTTTTATCGTTCCTTTATGGCTTTTCATTATGCCGTGAACAACACTTAAACCAAGACCTGAACCTTCGCCAGCCGGTTTTGTCGTATAAAACGGGTTAAAAATAAATTCTGAAATTCCTTTCGGAATGCCTTTACCTTCATCTTTTATAATCAAAACCACCTCTCTTTCTTCGTTATAAACTTCAATAAAAATATGTCCATTTTCTGGAGAAAAATAAATGGCGTTGATTACCAAATTAAAAATCACTTGAGTGAGCTGAATGGCATCAACTTTTAAATAAATGGTGTCCTCACTAAAATTTAAATGATGCTGAAGATTTTTTTTGGCGAAACTGGGCATTAATAGATTAATAGCATTTGTAATAATGGGATCAATATTTACGAGTTCCATTTGTTGTGGCATCTCACAGGAAAAAAACATAAGTTTCTTGACCACTTCTCTGGAAAAAATAGCACTATGCACAATTTTATCCAAATCTTTCAAGGCGTCCTCTTTACCGGTAAAACGTTCTTTCAACAATTCCGAAAACCCTAAAATATTGGCCAGTGGCGTATTGAGTTCATGAGCAATTCCGGCAGTTATCTCACCTAAGATCGATAAACGATCGGCGCGTTCCATTTGGCGTTTGGTTACTTCTTCTTTATCGATAATTTGTTTGCGTTCAATTAAATTACCAATTTCTAACGACAAGGAACGGATCAACTTTTTTTCTTCTTCTAAAAAGCCTTTATCGTTAAATTTCGGCTTAGAATACCCGAATTTAATTGAACCATAGGGACGATTAAAAACCTTGATAATCGCTGAAATAGAAACTTGTTCTTCCGGTTTTTCGCCTGCATGGACAAGGTTATCTCCAAGTTTCAATTCCACAAAAGCATCCGTGCTATATTGAACAGCTTCTTTAATACTGAACGCAATTGCTTTAAAAGTAGGCTCTAAATCAAAAAGATTACAGTTGGCAATATAGGAACTCACGTTGTAAAGACACGTGAGTTCCTTAATACGTTCCTTTAATTTATCCTCTATTGAAACGATGGTGCCCATGGTTGGCTTTAAATCTTATTCTCAATAATATTTTGTACCACTTCTGGATTGAGTAAGGTACTGGTGTCACCTAAATTCGTGATGTCATTTTCAGCAATTTTTCGAAGAATACGACGCATGATTTTACCACTTCTCGTTTTTGGTAAGGCATCTGTAAACTGTATTTTATCTAGCTTGGCAATTGGGCCGATTCGCTCAGATATCAGTTGGTTAATCTCCTTACGCAGATTTTCGTGAACTCTACTTTCGCCCGTCTCTTTTAGAGTAATATAGCCATACAATGCGTTTCCTTTGATGTCATGTGGAAAACCAACAATGGCACTTTCTGAAACTGCTGGATGCTCATTAATGGCATCTTCCAAAGGACCTGTTCCTAAATTATGACCAGAAACAATGACCACATCATCCACTCGGCCAGTGATCCTGTAATACCCAACTTCATCTCTCAAAGCGCCATCTCCTGTAAAATACATGTTTTTATAGGTAGAAAAATAAGTTTCAATATAGCGGGGATGATTATTCCAAATCGTACGTGCCATACCTGGCCAAGGGAATTTTATGCATAGTCGGCCTTCTACTTGATTACCAATTAATTCTTCGCCAGTTTCATTCATTATTGCAGGTTGAACTCCTAAAAATGGTAAAGTGGCATAGGTCGGCTTGGTTGGTGTCACATATGGTAAAGGAGAAATCATGATGCCGCCAGTTTCTGTTTGCCACCAGGTATCCACAATAGGGTTTTTGCCTTTACCGATAATGTCATTGTACCAATGCCATGCTTCTTCGTTGATAGGTTCCCCGACCGATCCCAATACTTTTAAAGAGGTGAGATCTACATTTTCTACAAAAGAAAGATTTTGTTTTGCCAAAGCGCGAATAGCAGTTGGTGCTGTATAAAATTGATTGATTTTATGCTTTTCAATGATTTGCCAAAAGCGGCTAAAATCTGGATATTGTGGCACACCTTCAAACATCACGGTAGTTGCACCATTGGCCAAAGGTCCATATACAATATAGCTATGGCCTGTAATCCAGCCAATGTCTGCAGTACACCAATACACATCGTTTTCTTTATATTGGAATACATTCTTAAAGGTATAAGCGGTGTAAACCATGTAACCGGCAATCGTATGGACCATACCTTTTGGCATTCCAGTAGATCCGGAGGTATACAAAATGAATAAAGGGTCCTCAGCATCCATAATTTCTGCATCAAACTGACCAGAAGCCTTATCCATTAACGGCTTTAACCAAATATCACGATTTTCAACCATGGTCACCTCACCATTAGTGCGTTTTACAACCAATACTTTCTCAACATTATCACATTGTTGAAGTGC
>JBBSRC010000046.1:0-33228 GCA_038243395.1 Flavobacteriales bacterium
AAACCGCGGAATTGATTGTCATAATTTTTGACTTAGTAGATTTTCGAACTAAGCTTTTCGATTTAGTTTGAAGTTATCTCGATGTAACACTTTAATATCTACGTTACCGAAGTTCGTATACACTAAAATACATGAACCGTAATTTGGAAATAGTAAAATAAGGAAGACTTTTATCTTCCTTAAACACTTAGATTTTAGTAGCGGAATCTAGAACTAATAAGGGTCCTCGGCGTCGATATAATCTCCGAAAAGTTGTAAGGCAGCAATCTTTCTAAACTAATAACAATCCTTGATTGTTTCTAGAATCTACAAGATTTTGTCTGGATCTAATATTTGCTCAAACATAACATTTTAGATTACTATCGTTTTCCCTACCCTCGAAAATTAAAAAAGGCCTCACATTTCTGTGAAGCCTTTTCTTTGCTAGTAGCGGGAACCGGACTCGAACCAGTGACCTTTGGGTTATGAGCCCAACGAGCTACCTACTGCTCTATCCCGCGATATAAATTAAAACGATTCTCTTAGCTTTTAACTCCCGGTTCATAATACCGACTGTATCGTTTTAGGACTGCAAATATACAAGTTTATTTAAGATTACAAAACTATATTTAATAAAAACTTCTATCAAAATAAAAATAGGCGACAGTTATAGTAGCTTGTGAACCCTAATCTTCTGTGTCTAAAGTAACAAGCACACCGCCATTATTTCCATTTTGAGAATCAAACTCAATTAAGTTTGGAAACTTTTTCTGTAATTGCGCTAATTCACCTTTAAAGCTGTTGTTTCCGATAAGAAGTGTTTTAAGCTTAGAAAGCTTTGCCATCTCTGAAGGTATGTCTCCGTAAAAAGCATTATTAGACAATACTAATTCTTCAAGATTCAATAAATCACCAACTGAATTAGGGATTGCACCCAATAATTGGTTATCAAAAACACTTAATATTTTTAATTTTTTGAGTTGTGATAAATCCGACGGTAATTTTCCGGTTAGGGAATTGCTACTGATAACGAGTGTTTGCAAATTGGTCAAATTTTCAACCGAGGTTGGAATTGTACCGATTAAATTGTTATTATATAGCTCTAATGTTTTTAAGTTGGATAAGTTGCCAATCGTCTGAGGAATTCTTCCTGACAATTCGTTCATAAATAATTGTAAAGATTCCAAAGACGATAAATTTGTTACCTCCAAAGGTATCGCTCCTTTCAATTGGTTGAACGACAAGTTGATTTCTTTCAGAGCTCCTAACTTACCGATACTCACAGGAATGTTTCCAGAAATTGAATTTCTAAATAAACTTAAATGCTGAAGATGAATTAAGTCACCCAATTCATTAGGCAAAGTTCCTTTTAGTTTATTAGTATCTAAATTTAGTGAAACAACTTTATTCCCAACAACTTCAACCCCGTACCATGTATGAGCTGGGGTTTCTAAATTCCATACCGTTTGCCAGGAAGCTCCATTAGTAGAATTATAAAGCGCAATTAAGGCATTCTTTTCTTGAATTGAAATTTGACCAAAAGAAACAACGGTCATGAGAAGTAATAACACTGTAAGATTAAGAGTTTTCATAGAAATAAGATTTGGTTGGCACATTTACGTGACGAATGTAAAATATTATCGACGAATAAGCAATTTATTTCGATGAACTGCACTTACCAAAATAGTTGTAAATTATAATGTCTTGATAATAAAACCACTATGACTAACGAGCTATTTTAAATATTACTCTTTATTCAGATATAATAGAGAATTTCGACCTCTCGTTTTTGCTAAATTCTATTTTCTAGGAGCTGGAGGATAACCTGCCAATACCTTTTCAACAATAGCTTTAAAATGAGTCTCTTTCACTTCTGGCTTTGCATTGGGTTGATAGGCGCTTTCACTTATGGCTTGCCAAAACAATCCTGTTTTGTTCTCGTCCATAAATTCAAACACTATTTCTCTATTTATTTTAGCTTGACCAACCGGAATGCCAATGGAAATTCCGCCCCCTACATGACCGCCACCGCCGCCAACTCCGACCCCAACGTTATTATTACTCCTACGTTCCTGAAACGTGCTGCTTTTGATATTGATGAGGTAATCGGGCGAATCCGACTTAGTCATTCCTTTAGCCTGCAATTCAGTATCGAGCACATCTAAAAGTCTTCTTGCATCCAATTCGCTCATCCCCATATTCATATCAGTATAATAATTATAAGATTTATAGGTATTGAAATCTGTGCTTTTTTCATAATCATAATTAACGCGCACAGAAGCACAAGAGAAAACAAATAGGAGAAGACCGATTAAAAAGAGGGACTTTTTCATAACTTTTTATTTTAAAGGTAATAAAAAATGCCTCGTTTGCATCTCTCAATATCGCAGGATATGAAAAGCAGGAGGCATTTTATTGAAGAATATTGTAAAACTTAATTACTTATTAGAAGGCATGGTAGGTCTTACCTCTATTTTACTTGGCAACGTCCGCTCATTCATTTTCAGAATACCTACGACCAACTCGCCAATATCCTCGCTTTGTATTTTCCAAGCATCATTATTGTCGGGTTCATTGCCATTGAAATGAGTCGCCACTGATCCAGGCATAATGGTGCTTACCTTAATATTATGATCTCTTAAATCTAACATGACCGATTGCGTAAATCCGGTAACTCCAAATTTACTGGCATTATAAGCTGAACCGCCAGCAAAAAAGTTAGTGCCCGCCAAACTGGAGATGCTGATAAAATAGCCCTTAGATTTTTTCAAAGCCTCAACACTCGATTTGATAGAGTAAAATACTCCTGAAAGATTTGTATCGATGGTTTCCTGCCATTGTTCTGGCGTTAAGTCTTCGATGGATGCAAAATGTCCCAAGCCAGCATTAGCAATCACGATGTCCAATTGGCCAAATTCAGATAACACATGCTTGACGGCATCCTGTTGACTTTCATATTTCCTGACATCTGCCATCACTCCTATCGCTTTCGCGGAAGTGTTCGTCATTTTCTGAAGCTCCGCTGCAGCTTCTTTTGCCCGCGTTTCATCTCTACTGGTTATGGCTACATTAATGCCCTCGTTTAAGAAACTCAATGCGACACCGTACCCAATTCCGCTACTGCCACCTGTAATTAAGGCTACTTTATCTTTTAAATTTTTCATTTTTTTATGGTTTTAACCAAAGTTACGAAACGAAAAATCCAAGACTCAGAAAGAACTACTAAAATTATATTAAATGTTTAAGAAAACGAGGAGCTTTCCATGTTATGAGCAATAGGAGAGAATAATTGTAGTTAGAAGTGACAACTCATTGCCAAATCTGAATGGAAAGTAAGGTAAATATTAAAGACAAAATAGTCCAACTTTTTTTAATCTGGAAAATTGAAGAATCCCTTAGGGAATCTGATGAGATTAAGATTTAAAGTAAAAATTAAAAAAATCATCAAAAATATAAACACTATTCCTCATTTTGAGATCAGAAGAATGAATTCCACACACCTATTTTACGGCGATAGTAATCGCTTTAAATCGATGCGTTGAAATTAAGAAGAAGTAGAAGACAATAGAATCTTATTATTAAACGTGCAACATCTTCCATAACTTGTCTTTAAGCTCAGAAATTCCTTTTTGCGCTACAGAGGAGATAAACATATAATCGATCGGCAAGGTTTTATCCAATTCTTTTTTAAGTTCCGCTTCAAGTTCAGCGTCCAACATATCGCTTTTTGAAATGGCAATAAAACGATCCTTGTCTAACATTTCAGGATTGTATCGTCTTAATTCATCCAATAAAATTTCATATTGCTTAAGAATATCTTCAGCATCGGCAGGAACCAGAAATAGAAGAATCGAATTACGCTCTATATGTCTTAAAAAATAATGTCCAAGACCTCTACCTTCGGCAGCACCTTCAATAATCCCAGGAATATCGGCCATGACAAAGGATTGGAAATCATGATACTCCACAATGCCCAAATTAGGTTTTAATGTGGTGAATTCATAATCGGCAATTTTTGGTTTTGCTGAGGTTATTACGGATAATAAGGTTGACTTTCCAGCATTTGGAAAACCTACCAGACCGACGTCGGCCAAAAGTTTAAGTTCGAGCAGAATATCGCGCTCTTGCAAAGGAATGCCCGGTTGTGAATAACGAGGTGTTTGATTGGTTGAGGTCTTAAAATGCCAGTTCCCAAGTCCGCCCATCCCCCCTTCGGCAATTATTTTTTCTTCACCATGTTCGGTAATTTCAAAAATCACTTCATTGGTCTCAAGATCTCTAACCACTGTTCCCAATGGCACATCTACATAAACATCGGCACCATCAGATCCTGTGCTTCTTGAACCACTTCCATGGCCGCCATGCTCTGCTCGGATATGTTTTCTGAATTTTAAATGAAACAAGGTCCATTGGTTAGCATTACCTCTCATAATCACATGACCACCACGACCCCCATCACCACCATCAGGACCACCTTTTTCTACAAATTTTTCACGATGCAAATGCATTGAACCTTTACCCCCGTTTCCAGATTGTACGTTCATTCTTATATAGTCAACAAAATTTCCTTCAGTCATGTTTGTAGTTTTTTGATTTTCATTAAATCGAAAATCAAATTACGGAAGCTTTATTCTGCTGTTTTGAATTAGCAAAGATAAAATAGATTATAGAACCAAACGTTGGAACAAATAATACGAGTAGGATCCAACCCAATTTCTCCGTACTTGAAACGGGTTTTTTATTAATGCTTACTAATGATACAATCAGTAAAATAAATGAACAGAATATCACTGTGGACCAAATCAAAAGACCGCCATCAGTATCAATTTTATCCATAACTATATTTATTACAATTTATCAATCACATTAGTCAATCGTGCCGTAATATCAGAGATACTTCCAACACCGTCAACGCCACAATATTTACTTTGAGCGTTATAGTAATCTTTCAAAATGGCCGTTTTTTCGTAGTATTCTTTTATGCGATTTCGAATGATTTGCTCGTCGGCGTCATCTGGTCTGCCGCTCGTTTTCCCGCGTCCCAATAAACGTTGTACTAAAACCTCATCATCAACTTCAAGGGCGACCATTGCATTTATTTGCGAGTCCTTGCTATCCATCAATTCATCTAAAGCCTTTGCTTGCGCATTTGTTCTCGGGAAACCATCAAAAATAAAGCCATTGGCATCGGCATTTTTTTCAACTTCCGCATTTAACATGTCAATCGTTAATTGATCTGGAACCAATTCTCCCTTATCCATAAAAGATTTGGCTAGCATACCGAGTGCAGTTTTATTTTTAATATTATATCTAAACACATCTCCGGTAGAAATATGCACAAGATTGTAAGTTTCCTTTAAAAAGTTCGCTTGCGTACCTTTTCCTGCGCCTGGAGGTCCAAATAGGACAAAATTTGTCATGTGTTGCGTTGTTTTTAATTGATATACTTCAGGTAAATTCCTTCCCAATCCGTCGTAATCCAGTCCGTATCCAACGATGAACTTTGTGGGAACATTAATTCCAATATAATGAAGTTTAAAATCTTTTTTGTAAGCTTCTGGCTTATGGAATAAGGTTGCAATTTTTAACTCCTTAACCTTTTCATTTTTAAAAATCCTATGAATTTCTTTTAATGTATTTCCAGAATCTATAATGTCCTCAAGGATTACCACGGTTCGACCTGTCAAATCCTGAGTCAATCCTATCAAGCGTTGAATGTCTTCAGTAGACTTAACGCCCTCATAAGAAGCCAATTTTATGAACGTTACCTCACAAGGTTTCGGATATTTTTTAACAAAATCGCTCACAAACATGAACGAGCCGTTTAATACGCCAACAAATACAGGAATTTCCTCCTTGATATCATTGGCCACCTCATCCACCATTCTTTGGATGGCCACATCAATTTCATTTTCAGAAATAAAGGGCTTAAAATATAAATCGTGAAGCTTAATCAAAATAATTGGTTTTTAAAAGACGCAAAGATACACTTTTGATTTAAAATTTACTCCCGAAATTTCAGGATTTGATGGATTAATTTCGGAGTTTAAGCGTATTTTTGCAAGATTAACGCATTATTTTAAATCGTTCTCTTCATAAGATTCTAAAACATGACTTATTTCTCTTCAAATTTTAAACTTGGTATTCTTGGTGGCGGTCAATTAGGCAAAATGTTGCTTACCGAAACACGAAAATTTGATATTCACACTTGTGTTCTAGATCCTAGTGATGAAGCCCCTTCCAAAATTGCCTGTAACGAATTTACCAAAGGCGATTTAATGAATTATGAGACGGTGGTCAATTTTGGAAAAAATGTGGATGTACTGACCATTGAAATTGAAAATGTAAACGCCAACGCTTTAGAAACCTTAGAAAAAGAAGGCGTCAAAGTGTTTCCATCTTCCAAAACTTTAAGAATTATTCAAAATAAAGCCACACAAAAATTATTTTATGTGGACAACAATATTCCAACGGCCGATTTTTCACGTTTTGCCTATGTTTCAGAAATTGAAGATGCTATTGATAACGGCGGACTTCAATTGCCTTTTGTATGGAAGGCAGCACAGTTTGGCTATGATGGAAATGGCGTAAAAGTAGTCCGAACCAAATCAGATTTAAAAGAATTGAAAGACGGCGAATGTATTGCAGAAACGATGATTCCTTTTAAAAATGAGCTCGCAGTTATTGTCAGCAGAAACAGCAATGGCGAAGTTAAAACGTATCCTGTAGTAGAAATGGAATTTCATCCAGAAGCTAATCAAGTGGAATATGTCATTTGTCCAGCAAGAATAGATGCTAAAGTGGCACACAAAGCACTATTGACTGCATTAAAAGTTTCGAAAGCCTTTAATCATGTTGGTTTGTTGGCGGTAGAAATGTTCCAGACCCAAAACGATGAGATTTTAGTCAATGAAGTTGCCCCCAGACCACACAACTCTGGCCATCATACGATTGAATCGAGCTACACATCACAGTTTGAACAGCACATAAGAGCCATTTTAAATTTGCCCTTAGGGAAAACAGGAAATAAAGTTGCTGCCGTTATGGTTAATTTGGTGGGTGCCGAAGGTTATTCTGGAGATGTAGTTTATGAAAACATCGAAAACATCTTGGCCATGGATGGCGTCACACCTCATATTTATGGTAAAAAGCAAACCAGACCGTTTCGGAAAATGGGCCATGTCACGATTGTGAATGAAGATTTGAATGAAGCGCGAAAAGTAGCAGAAGATGTTAAGAATTTAATAAAAGTAATTGCTTAATTTGTAAAAAAAAAACAGATGAAAATTTCAAAATTAGAAATTAAAGAATTTCGACATCTAAAGAATTTGGAATTTGACTTCACTTATCCTTCAGATTATAAAGATCAAAAAAAGGCAGGAAAACCTTTAGAAAAAATTTGTTTCATTGGACAAAGTGCTACTGGGAAAACTAATTTATTGGAATTAATTTATGATCACGTATTTAATTTCATGAATCTTGAAACGGTTAATAATGAATTTATATATGAGTCCAGAGTCTTTCTAAAAAAGACTTATGTGAAAATTGACCTGTTAATTGATAATAGAAAGTTAGTTTATGATAACGAACAAATTATATTTGATGAGAAAATTTTTGATTATAGTATTTCCGGGGGCATAATTACCCCTCTCGTCCCCTATGATAAGAAAAGAAATATCATTTATTTCAAGTCCGATTTAATTTCAGAAAAAAATTTAGATCTTTTCACAAAAAACCCCATAAATTTAATCGAGGGAAATAAAGTTGAATCAAATAAAACTGATCGTTTTAACCTAGAAAGGACTGATGAGTATGGTTTATTATTCAATAACAATGTCAGTTCAGATCTTTGGATTTTTTTATTGGCAGAAATTTTAGAATATAGAAAGAAATTTAATCAAAAAATGTCTGAACTCATCCATAAAGGGTTATTAGCAAATCAAAAAAGGTTGAGTGAAGAATTTGGTAAGTGGCAAATAGAAAATCCAAATACCCTTGAAAAGTTTGCTGAAATATTTAATCCAATATTGAAACGTTTAAATTTAGAAGTGGACATCGTAGATACAGAATATTCCATTCCAATTAGAAATAAGATAACCGATAAAATAATTCCAATTCAAAGTGCCAGCACAGGCACTAAAGGGCTATTACTTACCATTTTACCACTTTACCAATTGAACACGGATAACACTATGATATTAATGGATGAGCCTGAACGTTCATTATATCCAGATATGCAAATGGATTTAATAGATTATTACCAAAGTTTAGCGCCTAATGCACAATTTATCATAGCCACGCATTCCCCATTTATTGCGGCTTCATTTGAACCAGAAGAACGTTTTATTCTCTACTTTGATGAAAAAGGAAAAGTAAAAGTTAGGAGAGGGAACTCACCAATTGGTGACGACCCCAATGATATGCTTAAAAACGATTTCGGTGTCAATTACTACAATAAGCATGGAAAAGAAGCCTATCAAACTTATTTAAGTTTAAAACAAAAGATTGCGAACGAAGAAAATTCAAAAAAGAAAAAAGAATTACTTCTTCAAATGGTTAAACTTGGAGATGACTACAATTTTTAACTATGAGGAGAGTAGAAAAAATTGAAACGTCTCAAATTTTAGTTGATAATTTGAAATACATAAAGGGAAATTCAGGAAACAATTCAAAAATTTCCAAGATTTTATATAAAGAACAAAAGGGATTCTGTGCTTATACCGAAGAATTTATTGCAAGAGCAGATGCGAGGGACATCGAGCATTTTAATCCTACCTTAAAGTATACAAATAAAGATTCCTATAATAATTGGGTATTAGTAAAACATCAATGGAATAAAGAAAAATCTTCAAAATGGTTAGAATACCAACCTACACTTCATATCACTGATAAATATTTCGAAGAACGCATTATATATGATAATGGAGATTATAGAAGTTCAAAATTGGACGACATTGAAGCCAACCATCTTGTGATCCTGTTAAAACTTGATGATCTTATGTTAGCCGATGAAAGAAAAAAGTATCTGAAAAGAAAAAAAGTAGAAATTGCAACATTTGGTGTAAGTTCAAAAGACTTTTTTGAAATTTTAATAGATGACAACATAAAACAAATTTCATATCTAAGAGCAATTAAAGAAGAATTTAATATCAACATTTGGGAAATGCTTCCAGAAATTCAATAAAAAAATTATGAGCAAAGTAGGAATCATCATGGGAAGCAAAAGCGACTTGCCAGTCATGCAAGAAGCTATTGATATGTTAAATCATTTTAAGATTGACTTTGAAGTCGATATTGTTTCCGCCCACCGTACCCCAGAAAAATTATTTGATTATGGAAAAAATGCACATAATCGCGGATTTTCAGTGATCATTGCAGGTGCCGGAGGCGCAGCACATTTACCAGGAATGATTGCATCATTATCTCCATTACCCATAATTGGTGTACCTGTTAAAAGCACTAATTCCATCGATGGTTGGGATTCCATTCTTTCCATCCTTCAAATGCCAGGAGGTGTTCCTGTGGCTACAGTAGCGCTTAATGGCGCAAAAAACGCAGGTATTTTAGCCGCACAAATTATTGGAAGTTCCGACCCAAAAGTGTTGGATCAAATAATAGCTTATAAGGAAGATCTTAAAGCAAAAGTCATAGATTCGGCCAAAGGATTGGAATATTAAAATAGAAGAATCCAACTAAAGTTGAGGTGTTTTCAGTTATTAATCCATTATAACATAGGTTCTTCATGAAAGATATATAAAAGTGCTTGGAAATATAAAAAAATAATTGATAAAGAAATCCAAGATTTAGACTTCCAAGCCTTCAATAGAACATCTCTCACACGTAAAACTCACAAACTTCACAATCATTTATTTATGAATATTTTAAATACATCTTTCGATACTTTATATAATACAGCACCTTTTTCAAAAATCAAAGACGGTGATTTTTTGCCATCATTTAAATTGGCCATCGAAGAAGCAAAAGCAGAAATTGATACCATAACCAATAGCGATGCCTCACCCACTTTTGAAAACACCATCGAAACTTTAGAGTTTTCTGGAAAACAATTGGACAGAATTTCGAGTATTTTCTTCAATTTAAATTCGGCAGAAACAAGTGATGAAATTCAAAAAATAGCTCAAGAAGTCTCACCTTTATTATCAGAATTCAGCAATGATATAACTTTAAACGAAGCACTGTTTGAAAGAGTAAAAGCAGTTTACAATAATAAGAGTACGTTAAATTTAACGGTTGAACAGGAGACACTTCTCGATAAGAAATATAAGAGTTTTGCGCGCAACGGTGCAAATCTTTCAGAAGATAAAAAACAAAAACTCAGAGAGATTGACAAACAATTGAGTCAGATAACGCTCAAGTTTGGAGAAAACGTCCTAGCAGAAACAAATAACTTTGAGATGTTGGTAGCTAATGAGGAGGATCTTTCCGGACTTCCAGAAGGCGAAATGGAAGCTGCAAAACAGCTCGCAGAAAGTAAAGAAAAAGAGGGCTGGATGTTTACCCTGGATTATCCGAGTTATATCCCTTTCATGACTAATGCTGATAATAGGGAACTTCGTAAAAAGCTAGCTATCGCTGCAGGTAAAAAAGCATTTAAAGGCGATGCGTTGGACAATCAGGACAATGTACTGCAGATTGCGAAGTTACGTTTTGAACGCGCAAAATTATTGGGCTATAAGACCCATGCTCATTTTGTATTGGAAGAGCGGATGGCTAAAACGCCACAAAAAGTTGAAGAATTTTTAGAAGAACTTTTAGAAAAAGCAAAACCAGCAGCCTTAAAAGAATTTAATGAACTGCAAGATTTCGCTACTGATCTTGATGGAATCGCAACATTAGAGAAATGGGATTCAGGGTATTATGCTGAAAAATTAAAACAGAAACGTTTTGATTTGGATGACGAAAAATTAAAACCGTATTTTAAGCTTGAAAATGTGATTGATGGCGCTTTTAAAGTGGCACAAAAGTTATTCGGCTTAGAATTTAAGGAAATTACCTCCATCGATAAATATCACGAAGATGTTTTAACTTATAAAGTAGCCAATTCCGAAGGAAAATTTATTTCGATTTTATATGCTGATTTTTTCCCGAGAGCTGGAAAACGCAACGGGGCATGGATGACCAGCTATAAATCGCAATATATAGAAAACGGAATTGAAGAACGTCCCCACATTTCTATCGTATGCAACTTTACCAAACCCACAAAGACAAAACCGTCTTTATTGACCTTTAATGAAGTAACCACGCTTTTTCATGAATTTGGACATGCCATTCACGGCATGCTGGCAAATACGACCTATCCAAGTTTATCGGGTACGAGCGTATTCTGGGATTTTGTGGAATTGCCGAGTCAAATTCTTGAAAATTGGTGTTATGAAAAAGAAGCCTTGGAATTATTTGCCACCCATTACCAAACTGGCGAATTGATTCCCATGGATTTAGTTCAAAAAATAAAGGATTCCTCTGCTTTTCATGAAGGCATGCAAACCTTGCGACAACTGAGCTTTGGCTTGTTAGACATGAGCTGGCATGGTATTGATCCAACGTCAATAACTGATGTAAAAGCACACGAACTAAAAGCTTTTGAAGGCACGCAACTTTGTCCAGATGTGAAGGAGAATTGTATGAGTACCTCGTTTTCCCATATATTTCAAGGCGGTTACTCTTCTGGATATTACAGCTACAAATGGGCAGAAGTTCTGGATGCCGATGCTTTTGAATTCTTTACAGAAAAAGGCATATTTGACGAAGAAGTGGCCACTAAATTTATGGACAATGTTCTTTCGCAAGGCGGCATTGAAGATCCAATGGTACTTTACAAACGCTTTAGAGGCAAAGAACCTCAACCAGATGCTTTGCTGAAACGCGCTGGACTTATTGAAAGGTAAAAGATTTAACTTTCAATCATATTAATATTTTTGAAACCGATAATGATCCATGGCTGAGATCCTTATCGGTTTTTTTATATTTTCTATCGAGTATTGGGATAAAAAACTTCTTCAAGATTCTTTATATAATTTATTGAAAACTTAAGATTTATTTACCTAATTTTAGAACAAATTGCCATAATAACAGATGCCTACTCCTCTTCTTAATCCTAATAAATGGATCGAACTTTATTCGGATTATCTTTTTAATTATACGATTTCTCGTGTCAATGATCGCGAAATTGCTAAAGATATAATTCAGGATACCTTTTTTGCCGGCTTAAAGTCGATGAAAAATTTTAAAGGCGAAGCAAGTGAACGCACATGGTTGATTTCTATTTTAAAACGAAAAATCATCGATTATTATCGGAAAATAAATTCCATAAAAGGACAGGCTGAAGTTCGAATGACCTATAGTAATGATGAAAACGAAGGTGACTGGCTTGAAGAGCGTGTGGAAGATGAAGGCTATTTAAACGCTCTGGATACTCTAGAAAACACGGAACTTGGCGATGCCATTTACGATTGTATGGACAAGCTGACAGAAAAGCAAGCCACTGTTTTTAAAATGAAAAGTATTTTAAATTATGATACTGAAAGGATATGTAATGAATTAAATATCACTCCGTCTAACCTCTGGGTCATTATACATCGTGCGCGCACCTCTTTGGCAGAATGCATGGAAAAAACCTGGTTTTAATTATTGTAATGGTAAGATTGTTTATAATATCAAAAGAAGAAGCATTTCATATCTGTGATAAGTCACAATACTATGAATCGACGCTATGGGAAAAGGCCAAACTAAACCTCAGATATATGTGGTGTCCTCTCACACGGCATTATGTGATACGCAATAAGAAACTTACGAAAGCAATAGAATCTTCAAATCTTGAGTGCTTAAGTTACGTCGAACGAAAAACAATTGAAGACCGATTAACCAAACATCTAAAAAACAAGATGTAAAATCAACCATATTATTGGTACACTTTCTACCCAAAACGAACTATAATAATCGCTTCGGTTCTTATTGGCGAATAGTATAAAGAACAAGGTTATAAAGGTCACTGCAAAGGTTAATAAAATTAATTTCTGATTCAATGCGTCCTTTAAAAACTCCAGTGACAGGAAGATCATTCCCATTACGACACCCATGATTTTGGTATTCTTTATTCCGATATTCTGCGGAATTGTGGACAACTTTAAACTGTCGTGTTGTAAATCCCTAATTTCAAAAGGGAGCATCAACATCATTACTAAAATAAAACGCTGAATAGCCGTGATCCACACATCCATGTCAAATGTTTGATCATTATCCAAGATCGGCAATAAAACAGTAACTCCTCCCCAAACCAATCCAATCACATACACCTTTAATCCACCAATCTCCCGGAGATTCTTTTGTTGGTCAATAAAAAAACGTTTCGGTAAAAAAGGGATCGCATACAAAAATGTAACAACTCCCAAAAAACCAATATACATGAGCGTTTCAGTCTCTAAGTGGCAGGCAAACCATAACATCAAAAGAAAGCAAACGAATGAAAACACTTGAATAACACGTAACCATTGTGCCAAACTACGATGATGAAATTTGGCCATCCCAAAAAATTTTACAAAATTATAGCCCGTAATCGTGGAAAAAAACACAAAATAAAGCAAGCTCCAATCTATTGGCAAATTGAATTCCAATAGGCTCACATAGGTCATTGAAAAAGCTGATAATGCCACATGCATGCTGCTACTGATGTAAAAATCAACTATGGGCTTTAAGCGCTTCATTATACAAAAATAAACAATGTGTTAATAAGACTTACAATTGGTTAAAAACTTTAGATTTCATTAACTAAGAACGGCCAATATTTCCCGTAATTTCGCGCAGGAGAAAAAGACGCTTCAGTTCTAAAGAATTAAAAGCTTTTTATAAACTATTTATCTCGCTTCGGTGGGATTTAACACAACACTATTTTAATGAATACAAACTCTTTTGCACTTCGCCATATTGGTCCTAGCGAAAATGACCAAAAGGAAATGCTCAAATTTATTGGAGCTGACAGTTTAGATCAACTTATGTCTGAAACCGTCCCTGAAGATATCCGATTGAAAAACGGATTGAAACTTGACCCGCCAATGAGCGAATATGAGTATAGCAACCATATTCATGAGCTATCTAAAAAGAACAAAATCTTTAAATCTTATATTGGTTTAGGCTACCACCCTACCATTGTTCCTGCAGTTATTCAGCGTAATGTTCTTGAAAACCCAGGTTGGTACACCGCTTACACACCTTACCAAGCCGAGATTGCCCAAGGCCGGTTGGAAGCACTTTTAAACTTCCAAACCATGGTAACAGACTTGACCGGAATGGAAATTGCCAATGCATCTTTGCTTGATGAAAGCTCAGCAGCTGCAGAAGCCATGGGCTTGTTGTTTGCCGTTCGTGAGCGTGACCAAAAGAAAAATAACGTCAACAAATTTTTTGTTTCGGACGCTATCCTACCACAAACCTTATCTTTATTACAAACCAGATCTTCGCCTATCGGCATTGAATTAGTAGTGGGCAATGAAGATGAATTCGATTTTTCTCAGGAATTTTTTGGCGCTATTTTACAATACCCAGGAAAAGATGGTCAAGTAACCGACATTAAATCCTTTATTCAAAAAGCGAACGACAATCAGATAAAAGTAGCTGTTGCCGCTGATATTTTGAGCTTAGTGAAATTGGAAGCTCCAGGTAAATTTGGTGCTGACGTGGTAGTGGGAACAACACAGCGCTTCGGAATTCCGATGGGTTACGGCGGTCCACATGCCGCATATTTTGCGACCAAAGATGCTTACAAACGCGATCTACCTGGCCGAATCATTGGTGTAACCAAAGATATGAATGGCAACAGAGCTTTGCGCATGGCCTTACAAACTCGTGAGCAACACATTAAGCGTGATAAAGCCACTTCAAATATTTGTACCGCACAAGTTTTATTGGCCGTAATGGCAGCAATGTACGCTGTGTACCATGGTCCAAAAGGCTTGCAATTTATTGCAAACACAGTTCACAACACGGCATCTAGTGTTGCAAAAGCTTTAAGTCAACTGGGCTACAAGCAAAATAACACCTCCTTTTTTGATACGCTTAAAATTGAGGCAAATGCTGATGCCATCAAAAAGATAGCGGAACGTCACGAAGTGAATTTCTATTATCCTAATGTAGATACAGTAACGATTTCAATCAATCAAACGACATCTTTGAAAGATGCCAATGAGATCATCGCGATTTTTGCGGAAAACCGTCAAAAAGATACGATTACATTAACAGAGATTGAAGATTCTAATAACATTGCCGAAGCTTTACAACGTCAATCAGAATTTTTGACTTTAGATGTTTTCAATACCCATCATTCTGAAACGCAATTGATGCGTTATATTAAAATGTTGGAGCGCAAAGACTTGTCATTGAACCATTCGATGATTCCTTTGGGCTCATGTACGATGAAACTTAACGCTGCTGCAGAAATGCTGCCGTTAAGCTGGCCAAATTGGGGCACTATGCATCCATTTTGCCCAATTGAACAAGCCGAAGGCTATCAGATTGTATTGAAAGCTTTAGAAGATCAATTGACTGAAATCACTGGTTTTGCTGGCACTTCCTTACAACCAAACTCTGGTGCCCAAGGAGAATTTGCAGGATTGATGGTCATTAAAGCCTATCACGAGTCTCGTAATGACGGCCATCGTAATATCTGTTTAATTCCGTCGTCTGCACATGGAACCAATCCGGCAAGCGCAGTTATGGCTGGAATGAAAGTTGTGGTCACAAAATCGACAGAAGACGGTAATATTGACGTTGAGGATTTACGCGCAAAGGCCCTTCAGCATAAAGACAATTTATCCTGTTTAATGGTCACTTATCCATCAACTCATGGCGTATATGAGTCGGCTATTAAAGAAATCACTCAAATTATTCATGATAATGGTGGCCAAGTCTATATGGACGGCGCTAATATGAATGCACAGGTTGGTTTGACTAATCCTGGAAATATTGGAGCAGACGTCTGTCACCTTAATTTACATAAAACATTTGCTATTCCACATGGTGGCGGTGGTCCTGGTGTTGGACCAATTTGCGTAGCCGAACAATTAGTACCGTTTTTACCAGGAAATCCAATCATTAAAACGGGTGGAGAAAAAGCGATTACGGCTATTTCTGGAGCTCCTTTTGGATCGTCATTGGTCTGTTTGATTTCTTATGGCTACATCAAAATGTTGGGGGCTGAAGGCGTAACGAATGCTACAAAAACAGCTATTTTAAATGCTAATTACATTAAAGAACGTTTACAAGGACATTTTGATACGTTATACTCTGGAGAACGCGGACGTGCGGCCCACGAAATGATTGTTGACTGTAGACCGTTTAAAGAAAATGGGATTGAAGTAAGTGATATCGCAAAACGTTTGATGGATTATGGATTCCATGCGCCAACGGTTTCTTTTCCTGTGGCAGGAACCTTGATGATTGAACCTACCGAAAGTGAAAGCAAAGATGAAATGGACCGTTTTTGCGATGCGATGATTTCGATTAAAAAAGAAATTGATAACGCTTCCAAAGACAACGATAATAACGTTCTTAAGAATGCACCACATACTTTGGCCATGTTAACTTCTGATGTTTGGGAATTCCCGTACTCAAGAGAAGATGCCGCTTATCCATTGGACTATATTAGAGATAATAAATTTTGGCCATCGGTAAGACGTGTTGATGATGCTTATGGCGATAGGAACCTAATCTGTACGTGTGCACCTATTGAGGAATACATGGATGCATAATTTCTTCTAATCGTTTATATTTATAAAAGCGCTCTTTTAAACTTCTGAAAGAGCGCTTTTGTATTGATTTTGATATGTTACATTGATATTTTTTTTAAATTGGCAATTATCATTAAAAACATACAGAATTGTCAGCAATCACAACGAATATTAATTACATTAGTAAATTGATTAAACTTCAATAGAAATGGGCATAAAGATTACCGGAACTGGTAGCTACATACCAAGTAGTATCGCAAAAAATGACAACTTTAACAAACATCACTTCTTAGATACGGATGGATCAGAACTAAAACATCCGAACGCTGTAATCATTGAAAAATTCAAAGCGATAACTGGCATTGACGAACGCCGATATGCCTTTGATAATTTAACCTCCTCTGATCTCGCTTTTTTTGCTGCAGAGAAGGCGATTGCCAATGCTAATATTGACCCGGAAGAATTGGATTATATCATTATGGCTCACAATTTTGGTGATGTCAAGCACAATACCATCCAATCCGATGTTTTGCCGTGTTTGGCCTCCCGGGTTAAACATAGCCTGCGAATCAAAAACCCTAAATGTGTGGCTTACGATATTCTTTTTGGCTGCCCAGGATGGATTGAAGGTGTTATCCAAGCCAATGCGTTCATAAAAGCAGGAATCGCTAAGAAATGTCTTGTTATTGGTTCCGAAACCCTGTCGAGAGTGGTAGACAAACATGATCGGGATTCCATGATTTACAGTGATGGCGCAGGCGCTACCGTTATCGAGGCCACTGATGAAGACGGCGGTATTTTAGCCCATGAAACTGGAAGTTATACTTATGATGAAGCCTATTATTTATACTTCGGAAATTCCAATAATAAAGATTTGTGCGCCGATACACGTTACATCAAAATGGACGGTAGAAAGATTTATGAATTTGCATTGATCAATGTGCCTCTAGCCATGAAAACCTGTTTAGATAAAAGTGGTGTGGATATAAAGGACGTGAAAAAAATATTCATCCATCAAGCCAATGAAAAAATGGATGAAGCCATTTTGAAACGTTTTTACAAACTTTACAACACTGAAATTCCTGAGGGCATTATGCCGATGACCATTCATGAATATGGAAATAGCTCTGTCGCTACCATACCAACCTTATTCGATTTGGTTAGAAATAACCACATTAAAAATCAAACTTTAAATAAAGGTGATATTATCATGTTTGCCAGCGTAGGTGGAGGAATGCATGTGAATTGCATAGTTTATAAATATTAAAATGAAAATTGGGGTAGTTGTAGATAACGAATTTGACCACGATCATCGGGTTCAAAAAGAAATACGTCTACTGCAAAATGAAGGGCATACTATTTTTGTTCTTTGTTTTGATTTCAAAAAAAACTATAAAGCATATCCAGATTTGACCGTCAACAGGGTCAGGATTCATAGAAAATTTCGAGATTTATTTGTACTTCTAAGTACAAATTTTAAGTTTTATGAGCGGTTATGGCAAAAACATATTGCTCAGTTTATTACTGAACACCAGTTGGACGCTTTACATGTACACGATTTATATTTGGCTAAAGCTGCTAAAAAAGGCATCAATCAGGCGAAGAGTAATATTCTGCTAACCTTAGATCTCCACGAAAATTACCCAGCAGCAATCAACGCCTATCAATGGGCGACCAAAGGATGGCGACAATATGTAGTACAACCCAAAAAATGGCACAAAAAAGAAGGTGAATATTTAAACTATGCCGATTATCTCATGGTCTTGAGCAATTCTTTTAAGCAAGATTTGATGGAGCGGTTTCCATTTTTAAAGTCGGAATATATTTATGTGCACCCGAATATGCCGGATTTTGACAGTTTTCAAGCCTATGAAAAAAATGAATTCTTGGTAGAATTTAATTCTGAATGGCCCACCCTATTCTATTTTGGCGTTGTTGCCAAACGAAGAGGGATCATTGACATTCTGCCATGGATTATTGAATTATTGGAAGAGGGAAATAAATTCCACACGCTTATCATTGGACCCATAGATAAAGCCGATAAAAACCAACTTGAGGCCTACCTTAAACATCCCATTCTAAAAGAACACCTTACTTATATTCCTTGGGCAGATGTAAAATACCTTCCCGCTTATCTTAAAAAAATTACGATTGGTCTGGCACCATTCGAAGTAAATGCGCAACATGACTCTGGTGTTGCCAACAAATTGTTTCAGTATATGTATGGCGAAATTCCCATATTGGCTACAAAATGCAAAGCGCAACAGGAGCTTATTGAAAGTTCAGAATGTGGATTATTATACGATACCAAAGAAGAATTTAACGATGCCTTAAAACGATTGATTGAAAGCGAATCGTTGCGCCGAACTTTAGGCACAAAAGGTAAGAAAAAGCTGCTTGAACTTTACGAAAACAATGCGGATAGAGCGTTTTTGGAGATTTATGATGGAGGCAAAAAGAATTAAGAATTAAAACTTTAACCGTAAATTATTGAATATGAAAAGACGCAACTTAATTTATTATTGATACATCTATACTGGCAATAAGCAACAGCAAAAACAAGAAGAAATAAAAAAATATCAATATTTATGGATCGCGATATTTTTTTATTTAATCCTAACAAATTTCTACATTGACGATTTCATTTTTTTTCGATCACTAACAGTTAATATAAAACCAAAAATTGGAACTATTATTGTGAAATAAGTATAAAACCATTTTTTATTTTTCCTATAATTTGATGTGTTCCAAATATTATATAAGACATAAAACATTAAGATTATATTCAAAAAGAAGGCTATATACATGAAACTTGCTTTATCCATCATAATAGAATTAAAGGTTAATATCTATCGAAGATACACTTAAATATTGCTTATAAAAAACCAAAATTCGGCATTTAGGAAATCTAACTAAGGATTTTGCCAAAGCTCATTGGAAACACTTTACAATAAATTGAATAAAGACTATTCGCTATTTGGGACAAAGCAATTAACATGAAATGATTGACCAAAATCAAGTACAAGGACATCGAGAAAGCTGGACCAACAGAGCGAAACTCATACCAACTTAACTTACGAATTGAAGACATGATAATAAGGTATGCACGAAAAGATCGGAATTTTGTGTAATAGCATATTTGGGAAATAATCAGTGTTCAAAAGTCTCAAGCGACCTATAAAGGTCAGTTCAAATTCCAATTCTTATAATTGGTCATCGCCTCCAATCTATCTTCAAGGACATCTTCAAGTTCGGGAAAAAAATCAATTCCTGTAAGCACCTCAACAGAATCTACCGAGACCACAAATGTATGCAAGGCTTCATTAGAGTTTTTGTTTGGCATCAAAAAAGCAATCATCTTCTCGTTTTCAGGATCGTAGATAATTTTGTAGAATTGATTTGGAACAGCCACACGTTCATTACCGACGGTTACCATTTGGCCTTTCAACACTCCGCCCGTAACGACATAAACCCCATCATATTTTCGCGCCCAATACCGCACTTTTTGCTCTAAAGTGTTCCAAATGCCCGCATTAAATTCGGGATCTTGAGGGCTTATATTGCTGGTCAGAAAAGTTTCGTCGTGAGCCTGTTGGTTGTACTTCTTATCACCTGCAGGGCATAAATGGCCTTTATCATAACCAGAATTTTTATAATTCTTCCAGCTTGCAGCTCCAGTTTGAACCGCTTGATCAACCTCAAAATATGGCCGTTTAAAATGGGATTTGGAAAGATGGGATTTCTTCAGTTCATAAGCCACCCACTCTGCTTGTTCATGAGGTTCACTATAAGATAATGAAAACCCTTGATGATGGATAACTTGTCTCGTTGTACTTGCCGGGAGCAATAATGCTCTTGTACCTGACTTAGCTTGTTCGCCTTCCTTAACAATCTCAGAAGTCGATTGATGATCTAAAAAATATTCATAACCCGTTACTCCCAGAACCAGGAGCACGGCTATAATGCTGTAAAGTTGCTTTTTGTTCAAACGACTACTCTAAAACAATTTCTAACGGTTGGCCTGTTGCACCATTTGGAAAGCTAATCCCCAAAATTGCTGACATAGTAGGTGCGATATCAGTGATATGTGTTTTCTTTAAAGTCTGTCCTTGTTTAATGCCCTGTCCAAAAAACAAAAGTGGCACATGAGTATCATAATTAAACGACGTACCATGCGAAGACCCCGTTAAACTATAGGAAAGAATAGAAGGGTCATAAACATAAATGACATCTCCTGAGCGCTTTTGATTATACCCATTCTGCACCAGTTCTTCAATACCTGTTGTAAAAGAAGCTTGCGTCATCGACATTCCGGTGTACGCTTTGTCAATATGTTCATACGCTATAATCTCATTCACCATGGCTTGCTGAACATCCTGAAGTTTCAAGCCCATTTCAGAAATCTTAGCTCTATTTAAAAAAATCTGGTTATTACTGAAGTTTTCGATTAAATCCTCGGCCTTGTAGGTCGTTGTTAAGAACCCATTTAATTTCTCTCTAAATGCTTTCCTGTCAAAATATCCAGCCGGAATTTTCAAACTTGCTAAATAAGATGGAACCTCAACCGCAGCATGGTCTGCCGTTAAAAAGACGGTGTAATTTCCTTTCCCTACTTTAGCATCCAAACCTTTAAACAAACGTTCTAAATCTTTATCAAGTCGTATATAAGTGTCTTGAATTTCTTTTGAACTGACGCCAAAATTGTGACCCACATAATCTGGGCTTGAATAACTGACGGTCAATACGTCTGTAAAGTCATCTTTCCCTAAAGATTCGCCATCTATGGCTGCCAAAGCAAAATCAGTAGTCAAACTATTGCCATAAGGCGTTGATTTAAGAAGTTCGAAACCGCCATTTTCGTCTTTCAATGCTTTCAAATCGTATGGAAATGTCGGCGTATCCTTACCTTTAAAGCCGCGTTCAAATACGTTATTATCAGCTGTGCTTTCAGTATAAGTGGCAATATCGTATAGGGTGTTCCATTCTTTAAAATATGAGTTTGCCTGATTTGAACTATTAAAATTCTGAACCCACTTTGGTAATTCGGTCATGTAAAAAGTACTTGTTATCCAACGGCCTTCATCTCTTCCATGAAACCAATAGGCAGCATTTGCGGTATGACCCGCTGGAAGAATTGCGCCTCTGTCTTTAAGTGCTATTCCAATAGTTTTTCCTTGCAACTGCGTGAACAATCTATTTTCATCGGCAAAAGTAGTAGTTTTCATACGTTTAGGAGACATTTTACCAGCCTCATGCGTAGTTCCAACAGACTGCACGCTATCGTCGCCAGTACAATACACCGACTTTTTAATTTCCTTATCGTACCAGTCATTTCCTATAATGCCGTGATATTTGGGGGTGGTTCCTGTAAAAACTGAGGTATGCCCAGGTCCAGTATAAGTGGGCACGTAATTGAAATGATTGTTTTTGCAATTGAAGCCTTCATTCATCATGCGTTTAAAACCTCCATCGCCATATTTATCATAAAAACGAGTGAGATAATCGTATCGCATTTGATCCACAACAATGCCAACAATTAATTTCGGTTGCGTTTGAATAGTGTTATCTTTGTTGGTCTTATTTTTGGAGTTTTGTTGCTGAGCTTGGAATGTAGACACAAAAAACAAAGTAATCAGAAGGGAAGATATTAAATTTTTCATCATTATTAATTATATTCAATTATCAAACATACGGCTTTTTTAAACTATCTAAAATCAAAATAAAGATTAAATACGTCGCAGTTTTTTCTAAATTAGCAGTTACAAAAGTTTAATATGAGCTACCTACATAATATTGGTCAATACTTTTTGATGATAAAGGAAATGTTCCGCAAGCCCACCAAATGGTCGGTTATGCGGCATTTAATTTTTAAGGACATTGATGATCTGATCATTAACTCTTTGGGGATTGTCGCCTTTATCTCCTTTTTTGTTGGAGGCGTAGTTACCATTCAAACGGCATTGAACATGACCAGTCCAATTATCCCAAAATCGTTGGTAGGATTTGCGACTCGTCAATCCATCATTTTAGAGTTCGCACCCACATTTATATCCATTATTATGGCAGGAAAGGTAGGTTCATTCATCACCTCGAGTATTGGAACGATGCGTGTTACTGAACAAATTGATGCCTTGGAGGTCATGGGAATCAATGCAGTAAATTATTTGGTGTTTCCGAAATTTATTGCTCTTATGCTCTATCCATTCTTGATATCGATTGCTATGTTTTTAGGAATTGTTGGTGGTATGGCTGCTTGTGTTTTTGGAGGGTTTGCTTCTTTAGACGATTATATTACTGGTGTGCAAATGGACTTTATTCCTTTTCACATGGTCTATGCCTTTATTAAAACGTTCGCCTTTGCGTTCTTATTGGCAACCATTCCATCCTACTATGGATATTATATGAAAGGTGGGGCATTGGAAGTTGGTAAAGCCAGTACGACATCTTTTGTCTGGACGAGTGTTGCGATTATTCTTTTAAACTATATACTAACCCAAATGTTGTTAAGCTAATGATAGAAGTTAATAATATCCATAAATCCTTTGGTGATGCTCACATCTTAAAAGGAATTTCTACTACTTTTGAAAAGGGAAAAACTAACCTCATCATTGGACAAAGTGGGTCAGGAAAGACCGTCTTTTTAAAGACATTATTGGGATTACACACTCCAGACGAAGGCACCATTGTTTATGATGGCACTGATTATTCAGATTTAACTCCGGATGAAAAAAGTGATTTACGAGCTAAAATGGGCATGGTATTTCAAGGAAGTGCGCTATTTGACTCTATGACTATTGCTGAAAACGTAAAATTCCCACTGCGAATGTTTACCAAACAAAGTAATAGTGAGATGAGCGACCGGGTAAATCAAGTGTTAAAAAGAGTCAATCTTGAAGATGACCATAGCAAACTGCCCAGCGAAGCCTCTGGAGGGATGCAAAAACGCGTGGCAATTGCCAGAGCTATTGTCAACCAGCCAAAATATTTGTTTTGTGATGAGCCTAACTCAGGATTGGATCCAAAAACCGCAACGGTTATCGACAATCTGATTCAAGAAATCACACGTGAATATGATATTACTACCATTATCAATACGCATGATATGAACTCGGTCATGGAAATTGGAGAGAAAATTATTTTCTTAAAAGACGGATTAAAAGAATGGGAAGGTTCCAATAAAGACATCTTTAAAACCGACAATGAAGCGGTAACTGGTTTTGTGTATTCTTCAGATTTGTTTCAACGTGTGCAAAAAATGTATTTGGAGGAGGATATATAGGGTAGTATTCAGTCGGCAGTTGGCAACAAACAGTAACCTGTAATCAGTCTTGGGTCTTCGGTCCTTAAACCTTTAATTAAATGTTTGCGATCTGTCCATGCTTCAACAGCATCAATTTATTTCCAAGCAGGTTCAAACCGAGTTTCATTTTCTCCCATGTCAACGTAAATTCGGTTATTGCGAGTAGTCGAAACATCAACTTCTTAAACAAAGTCTGCGAAAATCCTCGTCAAGCGGGAAATATTTAAAATTGCTATTTCGGGTTCAACTTCAACTTCAATTTCAACTTCAATTTCAACTTCCACTTCAATTCCAACCTACATCGCCTTTCTTACCACCAAAGTATCCAATTTATATTTCTGTTTTAACCAACGTTCTAACTTGTTTTGTTCCTTCGCAATAGCATCAGCTTTTATTGCATTATTCCACTTTACAGTAAATTCGGCTATGGTATCCAGCTTTTTAAAATTGGACGAAATTACCGTGGAGTAAGATAAACGATCAATATTTTCATAATTGATTTTCACTTCTTGAGTCAATTCTTCAAATGGGATCTGTAAGGCTTCATATTTTGATAATTTCCTAACTTTATTTTCAAGAAAAACGATCTTCTCGGATTGAGACAATAGATCTAAAGAATCACGGTAACGCAACTGAGCCATGTAATGAAGATTATCCAGATTACGAGAACGGTTTTGATTAAAAATCAGTTTGGAATTGACAAGGGCTGGATAGTCTTTCATTCGCCCCCTGAGAACAGCAATGGTATTTTCCGGAATTTGATCCAAGCCAAAACTATTTAGTAATAAAACGGATGGTACACCTTTTTTATCAGAATACGTAAAAACGGCGTTCGATTTTATAAATTGGGGATGTGGCAGTTGTTCAAGTTCCTTATTCAAAAAAGCTTGAGCTTCATTTTCAAATTTGCTTTGCCGCCATACATCAATAAATGTAAGGGTTGCCGGAATCATAACAACGATGGCCACCACGGTAGCAATTTGGGAGATACGTCTTCTTTTAGCTGAATTAGCATATTTGAGCATTGGAAACCCTAATATTTTTACCACAAGAAACGTCGCCAAACCTATAAAAATAGTGTTGATAGTAAATAAATACATGGCGCCAAAAAAATAAGGGAAATTTCCTTTTGCTAAGCCATAACCTGCCGTACACAACGGCGGCATCAATGCCGTTGCAATGGCCACACCAAATATTACCGAAGCAATCGTTCCTTTTTTAGTTTTGGCAATGATCAAGGCTAATCCACCAAAAAAAGCAATAAGTACATCACGAATATCCGGTTTTACACGCCCCAATAATTCTGAAGTATCCTCACTTAGAGGGAAGAATTTGAAGAATAAAAATGCGGTTAACAAACTTAAAATAATCATGATGAACAAATTCGTCAAAGATCGTTTTAAGGTATCGACATCATTAATAGCAAGAGAAAGACCAACACCTAAAATTGGCCCCATTAAGGGAGAAATCAACATGGCACCAATAACTACCGCTGTAGAATTGGCATTCAAGCCAATAGAAGCCACAAAAATAGAACAAATTAAAATCCAGGATGTTGCTCCTTTAAAGGAAATATCCCCCTTAATGGCGACCAAAGTAGCCTCTTTATCAGTATCTTCTCTAAAATCGAGAAGTTCACTGAAAAATGTCTTGATACTTTTCCATAAACCCTGAGCATCTTTTTTCACGGCTTTTTGTGAAGCTTTTACTGCCCTATCTTGGTTTGTTGCTTTCTCTTCCTCAGAAAAATTGAATTTATTATCTTGATTGTTATCCATAATTTTTACCAAACCTATCTTTTACATTCTGAAGTACTTTTTTAATATCTTGTTCTTTTGACTTGGGAAATATTAGTAAAACATCGTCTTTATCCACAATAATATAATCAGAAAGGCCGTCAATTACGACGATTTTATTATCCTTTGTCCTAATCATATTACCCGTGGCATCTTCGGTCAAAGTCCTAGCATTTACAACAGCGTTTTGGTTTTCATCTTTATCAAGTTTATCATATAAACTTCCCCATGTGCCCAAATCATTCCAATCAAATTCAGCTGGCAACACATACACATTTTCTGAAGCTTCCATAAGTGCATAATCCACGGAAATGTTTTCCGATTTGCCATAGTTTTCTGCTATAAAAAAATCCTCATCATCCGTATTGTATATAGAAATTCCTTTTTCAAATAATTCAAATAATTTAGGTTGATGGTATTGAAAAGCTTTAATGACACTTCTGGTACTCCATATAAAAATCCCGGCATTCCACAAGAAATTCTCTTGTTCGATAAACGATTTTGCAGTTTCGTAATCTGGTTTTTCCCTAAACTGTTTTACTGGTTTAATAGCATTGGTGGAAGATATGTCATATTCAATATAACCAAACCCAGTATTTGGAAAGGTAGGCTTTATGCCTAAAGTCATCAGAGCATCATTAGTTTCACAAAAATCAAAAGCTTGTTGTACGTTTTGGGTAAACTTTTCTTCATCCTCAATCCAATGATCACTTGGTGCCACAATCATGACCGCATCAGGATTTTCCTTTTGGATTTTTAAAGACGCATACAAAATACAAGGTGCCGTGTTTCGCATGGCAGGTTCCAATAACACTTGCCGTTTGGTAACTTCGGGCAACTGCTGAAACACTAAATCTTTATAAATGGCATTGGTTAAAATAAAAATATTTTCTTTAGGAATTACTTGCTCCAATCTGTGGAATGTCCTTTGAATAAGGGTATGTCCAGTCCCCAACATATCATGGAACTGTTTCGGAAAATCCTGTGTGCTTACAGGCCAAAAACGCGACCCGACTCCTCCGGCCATTAATATGGCATAATAATTTTTATTTTTCATAGTGACATTCCTGCAAAGACAGGAATCTTTAAAATTTATTCTTGAAATAATTTGTTATCCTAAATGCAAAATCTTGAGCGAAATAGTGATTACACTCATAATCCTTTTTAAAATCAGGAGTTCCCTGCCTTGCCTGGAATGAGTTCCACCTCAGCATTTGGGTTGAAAAGATACAACTTTCCTGATGCAATTTCAACACCTTCATGCCGCGTTCGTCGTTTTACACCCTTTCTGAAAACCCGCCCATTATAAAGTTTGAACTCACTTCCTAAAGGCACTTCAAAAACATAGGTTTTATCATTAGGCGGATCAAATTGTTTTAATGCCAAAGCCAATTTTGTATCTGTATCGCTACTTGCTTTTGGGTTCTTGAAGTGTTTTGCCAAAAGCGGTAATAATTCGTTTGGAAACACATCAGGATTCAAAAATGGCAGCATTAACTTTTGAAAGGTATATTTCCACTCCTTCCCATGAGGCCTAATATATCGTCCATAGATTTCAAAAGCCTCAAAATGTGCTATTTCGTGAATTAAAGTTATCAAAAATCGATAGTGATTCAGGTTAGAATTTATAGTTATCTGATGTTTATTGTTCGGCAACTTTCGGTAATCGCCGTGACGTGTTTTACGTTCATTTTTGATTTTAACTATCAAGTTATCATGCTTTAAAAGCTCAATGACATCAGGAATTGCCTGATAAGGAATGTATTCTTGAAGGGTATTGTGCATACAAGCAAAAATAAGAGATTTGATGAGATTGTTTAAAGATTTTCGTAAATTTAGAAGACAAAATAAAGTTTCAGAATAAAAGCCATGAAATTAATGACCGTGATATTCATTTATTATGAACCCGTCACTATAAATTAAATGGTTTTAAAATTTAAATAAAACTTAGATGGGATATCTAAAAACTCCCATTTCATAAAAATAACTTATAACGCATGGCATTTATAGATTATTACAAAGTATTAGGCGTTGACAAATCGGCAACAACGGCTGAAATTAAAAAAGCCTATCGGAAATTAGCTCGAAAACATCATCCTGATGTGAACCCGAACGATAAAACTGCAGAGCAAAAATTTAAGGAAATCAATGAAGCCAATGAGGTACTGAGCGATTCTGACAAACGAAAAAAATACGACAAGTACGGTAAAGATTGGCAGCAAGGCGAAGCTTATGAGCAAGCCCAGCATCAGCAACAATCGCAACAACAATATCAACAGCAAGGTTATGGTAACTTTGGTGGCGGTGGCGGTGGTAGTTTTGGCGAAGGTGAGTTCTCAGACTTTTTTGAATCGATGTTTGGAGGTGGAGGGGCCTCTCATGGTCGCGGGAGAACTTCAGGTTTTAGAGGACAAGACTTTAATGCGGAATTACAATTAGACCTCAAAGATGTTTATGAAACTCAAAAAAGAGTATTGACCGTCAATGGTAAAAACATCAGATTGACTATTCCTGCCGGGGTGGAAAATGGACAAGTAATTAAAATAAAAGGCAAAGGAGGCGAAGGCACTAACGGAGGACCAAATGGCGATTTGTTGATTCAATTTAACATCAGCAATAACACAAAATTTAAAAGAGATGGCTCTAATTTATACGTTAGCCAAAACATTGATCTCTATACCGCCATTTTGGGTGGCGATGTAACTGTTGACACCTTTGACGGCAAGGTAAAATTAAAAGTGAAGCCAGAAACACAAAATGGCACTAAGATAAAATTAACAGGCAAAGGCTTTCCGGTGTATAGGAAAGAAGGGCAGTATGGCGATCTTTATATTACTTATGACATTGAAATGCCTACCAAACTATCATCTAAAGAAAAAGAACTGTTCAATGAACTTAAAAATTTAAAATCATGAGTCCAGAAACTTATATTCCGATACAAAAATTATGCACGTACTACAAAGTGGAAACTTCTTTTTTTCAAGGTCTGAACGATTATGGATTGATTGAAATAACCACCATTGAAAAATTACCCTGTGTCCATCAAAATTACATCAAGAACCTAGATTCCATTGTGAGATTACATCAGGATTTACATATTAATTTCGAAGGTATTGACACGGTAATGAACCTCTTGGAAAAAATTCAGGAGCTGCAAGATGAATTGGTCAGTGCTAAAAACAGATTACGGATTTTTGAGGATTAAATAATTTTACATCCTCGTCTGCATGCAGATGGGCGAGTTTGGTTTTGTCAAATTGATAGACAAATACCCGGCATTATTATAATTATTTAATTATTAAACTTTCTTCCAATAAATTCTGTCAATTAGCAACAGCTATATAAGAGTACTAATTGCAACATCCATATATGGTGCGATAATTTCTTTATCCATACCTCTGAAAGATTTTATTTCACAACCTTCGCCTGTGTCCAGTTTCAGATTAAATCAGTCGTAATAATTTCTGATTTTTCAAGAGATAATAAAATTTCGATATTTATTTCCACATATAGACTCCCAAAGCACTTCACAAACAGCAATAAAACGAATCTGATTTTTACATTTCTAAATCTATTCCTGAAAAAAAATAATAACTTAAAATCAATATGGCACTATTAAACGCCAAAAAAGGACTTGAGAGCCATCGTTTTCTCCTATCAATCAATCCAATACACACTAATTAGATCCTCAAAAAATGGAGGTTATACAATAATATTTGGTATTATAACAGCGCTTTTAATGCGTAATCGCTAAAATTTAAAAAATTTTATAACAATTTTAACGAATATGATATTTATCATCATATCAACTTTAATTCTTCCTCAACTTTGCACTATAATAATACTAAAACAAATCATTATGAGAACTACTAAAAATATCTTCAGACCTTTATTGAGTTTATTATTTTTGCTCACCTTCTCAACTTCTTTTGTCTATTCACAAACTTTCAATCTGAATAACCAAGCGTCAAAGCTTACGATTTCTGGAACCTCCAGTTTACACGATTGGGATATTGATGCCGAACAGCAAAAAGGACAAATTGTCTTAGATGTTGCAGATGGATTAAAAATTCAAAAACTGACTTTTGAAGTTACAGCAGAAAGCCTAAAAAGCGGCAAAGGCAGTATGGACAAAAACACTTACAAGGCTTTAAAAACAGGTCAGCACAAAACCATAAATTTCCAATTAACTGAGGTAAAAGATGTAAAATCTACAGGTGACAACACTTATAAAGTTGAAGTAGCTGGAAACTTGACCATTGCTGGAGTAACTAAAAAGCAAAACATTAACCTTGATCTTCAAGTTGAATCCAACAAAGTGACGTTAAAGGGTGAAAAACCTTTTAAAATGACAGACTTTGGCATAGATCCTCCAAAAGCACTTTTGGGAACTATAACTACTGGAGATGAAATAACCATAAAATTCAATACCATTTTTAATCAATAAAGAAATAATTAAAATCACTAAAATATAATACAATGAAATCATTATTTAAAAATACTGCAATAGCAATACTACTTCTTATGGGAGTTAGTATGTACGCTCAAAAAAATAACAGAAGTATTGACAATTATAGAGAACCAGACAAAGGCGGAGTTAACGTTTTTGAAGCTCCTAAAGATAGTGTGTCCACATTTGATGGTGTTAAAGTAAGAGTTGGTGGTTCATCTACCATTCAATTTCAAGCGTTAGAACACAGTAATTTAAACCCTACAGTCATTGTAGATGGTGTGTCAACAAATCCTTCTCAACTTAAAGAGATTGGTTCTAACTTCAACTTAGCAACCGCCAATTTAGATTTGGACGTGGCATTATATGATGGTGTTAGAATGCACTTACGTACTTATCTATCTTCTCGTCACCACCCTGAACCATATGTAAAAGGAGGGTACTTTCAAATTGATAAATTGGAATTCATAAAACCAGGATTTTTAGAAGGCTTCATGAAATATGCAACCATTAAAATTGGGCATATGGAAAATAATTACGGGGATGCGCACTTTAGAAGAAGTGATAACGCACAAGCAATTTACAATCCTTTTGTAGGAAACTTAATTATGGATGCTTTCACAACTGAGGTTGGTGCAGAGTTGTTAATCAGAAAAAATGGCTTCATCGGAATGATAGGAATGGCTAATGGTAAATTAAATCAATCCATCAACAAATCAGCTGATGGAAATACTGGAGGCGCTTCTGTGTTAGCGAAAATAGGATATGACAAACAGATAAATCAAGATTTAAGATTCCGATTAACTGGATCAGTTTATAACACAGGTTATGTTCCAAATTCATATCTTTATTCTGCAGATAGAGCTGGATCTAGATACTATGGTGTAATGATTCCTGAAACAGCAACAGGTGATAATTTCAGATCAGGGAGATACGATCCTGCCTTCAAAAACCAGATTACAGCAATCATGTTCAACCCTTTCGTAAAATACAAAGGATTGGAATTCTTCGGAACTATTGAAACAACTAGTGGGAAAGGCAATACTGAGGCAAAAGATAGAAAAGCTAATCAATTTTCAGGTGAACTTATCTACCGATTTGGAAATGACGAAAACTTCTTCATCGGAACTCGCTATAACACAGTTAATTCTGAAGAAGTAAGTGGAGATGATGTAGATATTTCAAGATTCCAGATCGCAGGAGGCTGGTTCATGACCAGAAATATTCTTATGAAAGTTGAATATGTGAACCAAAAATATGACGGTTACAAAGCTACAAGTAACTTTGCAGACGGCAAATTTAATGGACTAATGGCTGAGGCTGTGATTAGTTTCTAAAAAATTGAGTTAGTGTTTATAGTCACAAACCTCATGTGTTTAGTCGTCCACTAAATATAATGAGGTTTGTTTTTTATTAATATCTTGTAACTGTATAAAACACAGAACCATGAAAAGATTACTTTTTATTTTCTTATTTCTAGTATTGGTTTCTTTTGGTCAGTCAAACATAGTTAAGAGTAGCCAATCCGTACTTATTACTTCTAAAAGTGAATTGAATATCAATGGCACCAGTAATGTCAGCGATTTTAAATGCCGGTATAAAATACAGAACCTTAACACCCCAATCCGAATTCATTATGAAAAGACAAATGATGTTATAAAATTCGAAAAATCCATGCTAGTTTTAGAAAACAGCGGCTTTGATTGTGGAGGCAAGGGAATTAACAGAGACTTTCACGGCTTATTACAATCAGATGTTTATCCTAAAATCATTTTGCGGTTAAAAGAAATCAAACTAAAACCCCACCAAAAAAATACGGCTGATGCTTTAGTTGAGATCGAAATTGCTGGAATTAAACATGCTTACCATATGGAAACAGAATTTCATCATGATCAAGATTGGCATATTGAAGGTAGACTTAAACTAAATATCAATAAGTTCGATCTTAAAGCACCAAAAAAGATGCTTGGTCTAATTGTAGTATCGGATGAAATAGAAATTAGTTTCAAGTTGGTTATTAAAGAGTGCTAATTTTAGATCGGTCTGCGGAAAACCTAACCCTTCAAAAGGATGACATCTTCACAAAATATTTTTGAGATAGTTTTGAAAATTCGTATCTTATTCTGACAAAATTAATACCACCATATTATGACAAAATTTAAAGTTGGCGATCAGGTCAAATGGAATTCAGAAGCCGGACATGTCTCAGGAAAAATCATCAAAGTACACCATTCTGATTTTGATTACAAAGGATATACCCATCACGCCAGCAATGATGATCCGCAATATGAAATTAAAAGTGATAAAACCGATCATATTGCTGCACACAAAGGAACGGCACTTACCAAGATTTAATTTGCCTTAAATTAGTCTTGTGTTGCCTAGGGCTCAATTCTTATTTTAGAAGTTCTAACACCTCATGCATGTGGCCAAAGGTTAAGGTTGCATTGCCTTCTAATTCATTATTATAATCGTGTGCGGTAAATCCAAAGACATCAAATCCACCATTTATAGCGGCATTTACCCCACTCATACTATCCTCAATGACGATGCAATCTTCAGGTTTAAATCCCATGGTTTCTGCAGCCCAAAGAAAAACAGCGGGATCTGGCTTCCATTTTCTTATGGTAAAACAGCTGAAAATCTTATCTTCAAAATGAGGTAACAAACCCGTTAATTCCAAATTGAGTCGTATTTTATTTTCCGGCCCGCTTGAAGCCACACAAAATGGAATAACCAAATTCTCCAAGACTTCAGTAATACCTTCTACAGGTTGAATATTTTTTTGAACGACTCAAAACTTCGTTCTCTAAAAATCGGAAGGAAGTTGTCCGGCAATCTTTCAGTAGCTAACTCAGCAATTTGCTCGTGACAACGTTGCATAGGCACTCCTTTAAAGTTTTTCAAGGCATAATCTAAATTGATATTTGCTCCGAATTCGTTTGCCATTTCTACTAATACCTG
>JBBSRC010000047.1:0-33013 GCA_038243395.1 Flavobacteriales bacterium
AACACGGTACACAACCTAAATCCGTTTATATTTTCGCAAAGAACAATAACTTTGATGAATCACAATTTTACGAATACTTCGGATCCTTTGAAGCTATTGAAAAATATGTCTATAAGGCTTTTTTAGATAATACCTTAAAAGTATTGTTAGAAAGCGAAGACTATCAGATGTTTGATGCTCGCAATAAGTTACTGAGCTTCTACTTCACGTTTTTTGAAAATTTGACGGCCAACCGAAGCTATGTTTTATTTGCTTTAAGCCAACATAAGAATACATTAAAAAATCTTTCAGTTCTGACCGAATTAAAAAAAGATTTCATGATGTATATCGAAAGTTTAGATATTGAAACTTTGGATATCCAGGAGGAGCGTATTGACAAATTCCAACGTCGTGCGATGCAAGAATCTGCATGGATACAGCTATTACTGACTATGAAGTTTTGGATGGATGATACCTCTCCTTCTTTTGAGAAGACAGATATTTTTATTGAAAAATCAGTAAATACTAGTTTTGATGTTCTCAATATCACACCATTAAAAAGTGTGATTGACTTTGGTAAATTTATTTTCAAGGAAAAAATTCAAATGAAATAGATGAAAACTATAGATAAGATTCCCACATCAAAAATCCAAAGAGCCTCTAAATTAGTTGCTACCGGCGCCAAAGTTGGTGTCAATTATCTCAAATACTATGGCGATAAATTAACGAAGACTGAAGATGAAGCACGATCAAGACTCAACGTCAACAATGCTGACGATATTTACGACAGCTTAAAAGAACTTAAAGGTAGTGCCTTAAAAGTTGCACAGATGTTGAGTATGGAAAAAAGTATTATGCCACAGGCCTATGTGGAGAAATTTTCTTTAGCTCAATTTTCTGTACCACCTTTATCCCCTCCACTGGTTCTTAAAACATTTAAAACCTATTTCGGCAAATCGCCAAATGAATTATATGATTCCTTCAACTCCACTTCGGTTAACGCTGCCAGCATTGGACAAGTCCATGTTGCAGAAAAAAATGGGAAAAAACTTGCTGTGAAAATCCAATACCCCGGAGTTGCCCAAAGTATTTCATCTGATCTTGCGCTTGTAAAGCCTATTGCCATGAAAATGTTTAACATTAAAGGCAAAGATTCGGACAAATATTTTAAGGAAGTTGAAGGAAAACTTATTGAGGAAACAGATTATATTTTAGAAATGAAGCAGAGCAAAGAAATTGCTGCTGCTTGTTCCCACATTCCTAATCTTTTGTTTCCTCAATATTATGAAGAGTTGTCGTCGGAAAGAATCATTACCATGGATTATATGGAAGGCGAACACCTATCAGAGTTTACTGCGTATAATACAGATCAGGTAGCTGCCAATAAGTTAGGCCAAGCGCTTTGGGATTTTTACATGTTTCAAATTCACAAGTTAAAAAAAGTACATGCTGATCCACATCCTGGAAACTTTTTGATCTCGAAAGAGCATAATTTAATCGCATTAGATTTTGGTTGTATGAAAACTATTCCTGATGACTTTTATATTCCTTATTTTGAGTTGGCAGAACCAGAAAATATTTCTAATAAAGCGTTTTTTATTGAAAAATTATACCAGTTAGAAATTCTACGAGAAGACGATTCCAAAGAGGAAGCTGAATTCTTCTCAGAAATGTTCCATGAATTATTGAGTTTATTTACACAACCATTCCACGTCGAAACATTTGATTTCTCGGATGGGGAATTTTTCGGAAAGATCACAGAATTAGGGCAGCGCTATTCAAAAAGCACGGAACTCCGCAAAATGAATGGGAATAGAGGTTCTAAACATTTTATTTATATGAACCGAACGTTTTTTGGGTTATATAATTTGATGTTTGATTTAAAGGCAAATAACATCAATATTAATAATTACCTCACTTTCTAATTTGCCCTATTTAGTTGCAAAGATGTTAGTAAATCATAGCATTTACGAATGAACAAATTGTTTAAAAGGAAAAATAATAAACTCCTTCGTTTTCACGATCATTTATATAAGATCATTTTGTAAAAATGTTCAAAAGAAGGTTTACCGTGAACAAGGTTTTGATAGATATGCCATTCCAGGGTTAAAAACCTGATCAACCTAACAAAGCCTAAAATTATGAATGAGTTACAAAGTATGAAACATTATCTTTTAGTGCTTCCAAAATATCATAATTTATCTATCTTTTGAACTGCAAAGTGACCGTAACAGCCTGATTAATAATTAATACCGATTTAATACAAGGACTGAATGGATAACACAAAACAACAAGTCATTCTATTCGACTTCATTAGGTAATTTTAAGGTCTTGACATTTATGGATGTCAAATTAATTTTAAGTTTCGTTTTTCTTGCTTTATTTCAAATTTAGAATATCTTTATGAGCTTAAACGCCCCAAAACGTTATTAAATTTGATCAAAATCCTACCACACTCCAAGCAATTTTCTGTAGCTGATTTTACAATCTATGAACTATTCAGCTCTACACTTTACGACGGTGTATGGTATTCAGAAAAATCCAGTGCTAATAAGTTTAACATCAGTAATAACTTTAAGACACTATTAGGGTATCAACCTTCTCAAAAGCTTGTTTGGAAAGACTCGATTTCTCCTCAAGATTTAAGCAACTTTAAAGAACGACTTCATAATATTTCAATCAATTCAGAGATAAGTTCCTGTGAAATAAGATTTATTCATAAAAATGGAACTCTTGTATGGTTGCAGACTCATATATATTCACAACCTAATCCTGAGAAAAATCAGCAATATATATTCATTGCTTTTAAAGATATTACCGATCAAAAAAACAATGAACTAAACTCTATTGGTAAACAGCAACGAGATAGTGACATATTAAACGGTAGCGAGATCGGCACCTGGGAATTCAATCTTATTAGTGGGCAAGTTGCATTTAATGAAAGTTGCGCAAATATCATTGGATATACCATTGAAGAGCTTGAAAGAGAAAGTCATTTTTGGATTAACTTGATGCATCCTGATGATTTAAAAAATGCACAAAACCTGATAAATCAGCATATTGCTGAGAAATCATCTGGCTTTAAAAGCGAAGTACGGATTAAACATAAGGATGGCCATTGGGTTTGGGTTTTAGACAATGGAAAAGTATTGAGTTATACGGATGATGGTCAGCCTGAGTGGTTAGGTGGGATTCATTATGCCATTACTGAGAGAAAAAACGGAGAACTCTTGCTCCAACATTACAAAGACTTATTAGAAGATGTAAATGCGGCCGCAGAAATCGGAATTTGGGAAGTTGATCTCATTTCGAAACAAGTTAATTGTAGTGATGAAATAAAGAAAATATTTGGAGTTCCCTTATCATTTGACTCCAAAATCAGTGATGTCATAAGTTTTATGAAAGAAGGAAAAAGTCGTCAGAAAATGACTAATTCCATTAAAAACGCTATTGAAAAAGGAGAGAATTACGATATTGAAATTGAAATTGTTACCGTCGACAAAAAGACATTATGGTGCCGCGCTATAGGAATATCAGAATTCAATAACGGAGAATGCATTCGTTTCTATGGATTTTTTCAAAACATTCATGCTAAAATAGTTGCGACGAAAGAACTGGCAATCAAAGAAGAACTTTTCAGAAAAACCTTTTCGCACGCTGCTGTTGGAATGGCGGTCATTGATTTAAAAGGGAACATCACACAAGTAAATAAAAGTTTATGCGATTATTTAGGATATTCTGAAAAACAGCTTCTAGATAAAAGCTTTGACCAATTTTCCCATCCCTCCGACCAAGTTTTAGGCTGCCAATTTATTGCCGAACTTCTATCAGGAAAGCGCGAAAGCTATCAATTGGATAAACGCTACATTCATAGGGATGGCAGCATCCTTTGGGGTCATATTTCAGTGTCATCGGTACGCAATGAAATGGGCCGAATTACCTATTTTGTTGTACAGGTACAAGATATTACGCAGCGCAAGAAAAGCGAATTGTTACTGATCAATTATAAAGATCTCCTGGAGCGTTCAAATTTGATTGCGAAAATTGGATCTTGGGAAATTGACGTCAATAATTACACTGTAAGTTGGAGTAATTCACTGAAGGAAATTCTGAATACCCGGGAAAACTTCGAACCGACATTTATGGACTCCATTGACTATTTTATTGTTGACGCCCATAAAGAAACTGCAAAATCAACCATTGAGAATGCCCTAAATAAAGGTACCAATTTTGACTTGCAAGTACCTGTAAATACTGAGAATGGCGGCCTCAAATGGATGCGGATAATTGGAATATCGGAGTTTGAAGACAATCAATGCAAACGCTTATATGGCTTAATTCAGGATATTGATGATCTTAAAAAAGCTCAAGTCGAAATTTTCAATAAAGAACAACAATGGCGAAGCACCTTTAATCATGCCAATGCAGGCATAGCATTGATTAATTTTGATGGCAATGCCTACAATGTCAACCAAAGTCTTTGCGATATTTTCGGGTATACCATCGAAGAAATGCAACAGATGACCATTAAAGACATTTCAGTATACGAAGATCTCGGAATGAATATTGAAATGATGTCTGATTTGATCGCAGGCACTCGTAAAAATTTTAGTCAAGAGATGCGTTTTATTCATAAAAACGGAGATGTGATCTGGACAAATGTTTCTGTTTCTTCAGTAAAAAATGACTTTAATCAATTCACCCACATGGTGGCTCAACTTGTGGATATTACAGATTCAAAAACCAATGAAATCCTATTAAAAAAGTACAAAGAGCTTTTAGAAAGATCAAATAAAGTAGCCAAAATTGGTTCCTGGGAATTAAATCCTGAAAATCATTTACTATACTGGAGTGAGAATCTCAAGCGTTTGCTAGGCAACAAGGAATATTTGGCACATGACTTTAGCGATTCAATAATCGATTATATACTTGAGGACGATCAAGAACAGATCGCTTATCTATTAAACGATGCTATGCAAAATGGTCATAATTTTGATATTGAACTCCAATTAAAAACAGCTAAAGGCTCACGTTGGATGCGTATAATTGGTATTTCAGATTTTAAGGATGGCCTGTGCAAATCAGTACATGGATTAGTTCAGGATATAGATGAATTCAAATGCGCGGAACTTGAGATTTTATTGCGAGAAGAAGAGTTTAGACAAACCTTTTGGCATGCACCTATCGGAATGGCCTTATTGGATTTAAATGGCCAAATGGTTCGTGTCAATCCAGGAATGTGTGAAACTTTTGGTTATACTGAAGACGAAATGATTAGTTTTCAAAAAAATGACTTAACCCATCCAGACGATTACGAAGCCACAAACAGATTTACAGAGCAACTTTTAAGTGGAGAACGCGAAAGCTTTCAACAGGAAAAACGTTTTTTTCATAAAAACGAAAATTTAATTTGGGCCATCCTTTCCATGTCCGCGGTTAAAAATGATAAAGGAAAAACGACACATTTTGTTTGTCAGGTCAGTGATATTACTCGTGAAAAACTTCTTACCGAAAGCCTTACAGAACACAATAGCCGTCTCCAAAACTACGCCCATATTGTATCACACAATTTAAGGTCCCATACCGGAAATCTGTCTATGTTGCTGGAGTTAAGCGAAATGAATCATAAGTCAGGCTTTGAGGACGAACTTTTTGAACATATCAAATCCGCATCCAATAATATGTGTGATACGGTAAATCATTTGAGTGAAATTGTCGAGATCCAAAATCTTATCAAAAACACGCTTGTACCTATAAATTTAAGAAGAAGAGTCAAAAAATCCCTACAGAATCTTCAAACAGCACTAAATCAAATCAATGGGGAAGTCATCTTAAAGGTTAAGAAAGAACTGGTGGTTTATGGCGTTTCTTCCTATGTTGACAGCGTGATCCTAAATATTTTGACCAATGCCATAAAATACAGATCTCCTCACCGTCTTTTAGTCATTACAATCCTTGCAAAAAAAACCAATGGATTTACTGTGCTAAGCATTTCAGATAATGGAATGGGAATTGATTTGGAACAGCACAGATCTAAGATTTTTGGCATGTATAAAACCTTTCATGATCATAAAAATGCCAGAGGAATCGGTCTATTTATAAGTAAAAATCAAATTGAAGCTATGGATGGCTCTATTGCTGTTGAAAGTCAACCTAATGTAGGGAGTACATTTACTATATATTTGAAAAATGAAGACAATTAATACCATTTGCATCATTGACGACGATCTCATCTTCAGATTTGGAACAAGAAAGATGATGGAAACCGTCCACTTACCTCTTGATTTTTTAATCTATAAAAATGGAAAGGATGCCTTTGATGATTTACTACCCAAATTAAAAAAGGACACGAACTTACCTGATGTCATTCTTCTAGACCTCAATATGCCAATCATGGATGGTTGGCAATTTCTTGATGAACTTGTTAAAATTCCCAACGCAGAAAGAATCCCAATATATATTGTAAGCTCCTCGGTTGATAGCCGAGATATTGATAAAGCCAAAACCTATAGTATTGTAAAAGATTACATCATAAAACCGTTCTCAGTTTCTAAAATTCAAGACTTAATGGAGGAATTGACTAAATCGAATTAAATAAATCGCTAACACTTTTAAAAGCATTTTAAAATAACCACTTCATGTTTTTACTTAAATTATAGGCATCACTAATTATTCTTATTGAGTTAATAATTCATTTGGGATTTATAATGGATGCTAAAGCCTTTTGTACCTTTAAATAAAAACAATTGTGAAAATTCTCGTTACAGGTTCTACTGGTTATATTGGAAAACGAATTATTCCCATCCTTATTAATGAAGGCCATGATATTATTTGTGCAGTGCGCGACAAATATAGGGTCGATAAAAACTACCAGGAAGATGAGCATATTTCAATCGTTGAAGCCGATTTTCTAAAACCGGAAACGCTTGAAAATATTCCAAAGGATATTGATGTCGCTTACTATTTGATCCATTCCATGTCCAACACTTCTAAAGATTTTGAAGAATTAGAAGCGAAATGTGCGTCAAATTTTAAAAACTACTTTGAAACTACCCAAGTCAAACAAGTCATTTATTTAAGTGGCATTACCAACGATGATCATTTGTCCAAACATTTGCAATCGCGTAAAAATGTTGAAGAACTTTTAGAATCAGAAAATTATGCTTTGACCATTTTTAAAGCAGGAATTATTGTTGGCTCAGGTAGTTCATCTTTTGAAATTATCCGTGATTTGGTTGAAAAACTACCGGTCATGATTGCTCCAAAATGGCTGAATACGAAAACGCAACCACTAGCAGTACGAGATGTGCTTGCATTTTTATCGAGAGCTAAAGGCAAAGAAGAATTATATAATAAAACCTATGATATCTTTGGTCCAGAAGTTTTGACCTATAAACAAATGTTGCTTGAGTTTGCTAAAATCAGACAACTGAAGCGGCATATTATAACCGTCCCCCTGATGACTCCGAAGCTATCCTCCTATTGGCTTTATTTTGTCACATCGACATCTTATAAACTGGCCTCGTCTTTAGTGGACAGTATGGGCGTTGAAATCATTGGTAAGAAAAGCGACATTAACCAAATTCTTGATGTAAAACCTCTGAGCTATCATGAAGCTGTAGAATTAGCTTTTGAAAAAATCGAGCAAAATAGCATTGTCTCTAGTTGGAAAGACTCCATGGTTAGTAGTGGCAGGCTCAAAGAGAGCATCTCTAAATATGTAAACATTCCGCAATACGGATGTTTTACAGACTATAAAGAACGGAAAGTCCAAGACATGGAAAAGACCATTAATCGCATTTGGTCTATTGGCGGTTCCACGGGATGGTATTATGGCAATTATTTGTGGAAAGTGCGCGGCTATATGGATAAGATGTTTGGTGGCATTGGTCTACGACGCGGAAGAACTCATATATCTGAATTAAATGTTGGAGATTCATTAGATTTTTGGCGTGTAATTTTTAGTGATAAAAAAGACAAGAAACTCTTGCTTTATGCTGAAATGAAACTTCCGGGAGAAGCCTGGCTGGAATTTAAAATTGAAGACGGACTATTGAAACAAACCGCAACTTTTAGACCTCGAGGCCTGGCCGGACGTTTATATTGGTATAGCGTTTTGCCTTTTCATTGGTTCATATTTAATGGGATGATCAATAAGTTGGTAGAAAATGATTAGTATTTTAAAATAAATTGATCCGTGGAATATAGATAGGACTCAAAAATAGTGGTTTCCAAAATTTCATTTCTGGACATGACACCTTAAGAGTCTCTTTTCAGATTGAACGATTCGCTCTTACAATACATCATTCCAAATGATGAGCGCGTGTAAACGGAATTTTAATTTCACGACGTTATAAAACCTATATGTTAATCTTTGTTTAATGTTTGTATATAAACCATAAACAAAAATATTATTTAGGTACATTTATACTATGATATTGAATACTACCCATCCCGAAAAAAGCCACGCTAAGCTTATCAATGATTTGGTAGGAAAACCATTTGGTTTTATTAAAGCATTAAAGATGAATGGCATCGGTTCCAAACGCATGATTGTTGAAGAGGTGAGTTTAAATATGAAACAGTATCTCAATACCGTTTCTGCCGTAAATTATGCCAATCTCGAGTTGCGTCCCTTGGGATTAATAATCAGAATCAATAAGGGTCTAAACACTTATACTTGGGTTATTCCGTATTATCAATTGGTCATATACCATTCCGACGGTAGCAGTATTCACGCTCAGGGAAAATATATTAAGTTTAGAAAAAACACCACCTTCAAAGAAAATAAGTCATTTTTTGCTAAACTTTTAGATGGAAAAGTAAAGTACGACCTGGAATATAATGTATTACCATGATCCTGACAGAACAACATATAGACCGCATTATTGAAATGGCATGGGAAGATCGCACAACTTTTGAAGCCATCGCATTCCAATTTGAACTTTCTGAACAGGAGGTGATCCATTTGATGCGACGGGAAATGAAACCAAGTAGTTTTAGAATGTGGCGACAACGTGTTCAAGGACGGGCTACAAAACATCAAAAATTACGAACATTTAGTGCTGGACGCTTCAAATGCTCCAGACAAAAACAAATCACACAGAATTCAATTTCAAAACGCTAACTAGGCTTCATTTTGAATAAAAAACTTAACAACAACATCTAATAATCAACCTTTATGATTCAAGAAAAAAATTCAGAAACCGTTCAATTTAATCCTAAGTTAAATGGTTTCAGTATCGAAGATATGGGCGATGACCATTTATATAATGGACTTCAAACACCCATGAAAAAAGATGCATTTAAACTTTCGGATAAGGAAAAAAAGCAACGCATTGCGCTTCTATTCGAAGAAATTATGGAGGTCATGGGAATGGATATAAACGACGACTCTCTACAAGGTACTCCAGATCGTGTCGCAAAAATGTATATTGATGAGATTTTCTCTGGCTTGAATCCTGCAAACAAACCTAAAATTACATTGTTCGATAACAAATACCAATACAATCAAATGTTGGTGGAAAAGAATATCACGTTCTACTCAAATTGCGAACATCATTTTGTGCCGATTTTTGGGAAAGCACACGTCGCCTACATTTCTTCAGGAAAAGTTATTGGTTTATCTAAGTTGAACCGTATTGTGCAGTATTATTCGAAGCGTCCTCAAGTTCAGGAACGTTTAACCAATCAAATTGCGGAAGATTTAAAACAGATCTTAGGAACGGAAGATGTTGCGGTTATCCTTGATGCCAAACACTTGTGCGTTTCATCACGAGGCATTAAAGATGAATCCTCGGCGACGGTAACCTCCTATTACGGTGGAAAATTTAATACTCCAGAAAAAATTGCTGAATTGCAAAACTATTTAAAAAATTAAAACTATGGACATTATTCAAGAAGCACTCGAATTTGAACAACAAAAGTTAAGATCACTTTCTACAAGTGACAGAATTGAAATTTCAAGAAAAGCTAAAGCCTTGGTATTAGGCTTAAATGAAATTTATAAGCGCAAGAAAGATGAACATATTATGGACATCATGAAGCGTATTACTGTAATTAAACGTAAAGTTGAGAAACGTCTGCATGGCAGATCTTTATTAACCTAAACCTTTAAACGGCCGTGCAATAAGACTTTTAAAATTGGTGTAAATTTGGAAAAAAAGTTTATCACCAGTTTCAAATTTTACACCTTCAGAGCATAGCCAAGTAAAATTTTAAAATAAATGAAAACCATCATCATCATTGGAGGCAGCAAGGGTATTGGCAAAGCGATAGCTCAAAAATTACTTCCCACTCATAATATTATAAATATTAGCCGAACAGCTCCTGAATACACTCACGAACATCTCACGCACCATTCTTGTGATATACTGACTGACGACTTACCGAATATTGAATCTGCAGACGGGCTGGTATATTGCCCTGGAAGCATTAATCTTAAACCGATCAGTCGCTTGAGTTTAGACGATTTCAGAGCTGATTTTGAGATCAATGTTGTGGGTGCAGTTAAAAGTATTCAAGCCTATTTAGAGATCCTTAAAAAAGGTAACAACCCATCGATTCTTTTATTTAGTACGGTGGCTGCCAAACTGGGGATGCCTTTTCACGCCAGCATTGCGGCATCGAAATCTGGTGTTGAAGGTTTAGTGAAATCATTAGGTGCTGAACTGGCGACAACCTTACGTATTAACGCTATTGCTCCGACCGTGACAGATACCGATTTGGCTTCAAAATTATTGCGCAATGAAAAAATGATCGAGAATATGATTGAACGTCATCCCTTGAAAAAATTTCTAAAACCGGAAGAAGTTGCGGACATGGCAGAATTCTTACTTTCTGAAAAATCAGCCTCCATCTCAGGTCAGATCTTTGAATTGGATTGTGGTATCGTGACCTTTAAGATTTAGAACAATTTCATTCTTATTCTTGCACAAAAAAACCTTTCAATCTCGAATTCGAGATATTGAAAGGTTTTTTGATTAAATCTGTAGCGGCACAAGGCATTGTGACGCTACAAATTAAAAATTTATTACATTGCTCCCCATTCTTTTAAGGAATCTGTATTCATTTTGATATAATCTGGATTCCCAGCCTCTTTTGACGCTGCTAATGATTTTTTAGCAATTTCAATCGCTCCTTTTTTGTCTCCTGCTTTTGCATAAATTAAAGACTGTTGTCTCAATTGGTAAAACGCCGGTTTTGGAGTCATGGACATTGCCTTGTCTATCCATGTTTTGGCCTGTTTTGCATCCTTACCTTCTTGATGGTAATATACGGCCGCAGCATAATAATCTCCAGCACCTGGACCATTCATCATTTTATCGATACTTGATGCTACTATTTTTTCGGTTGGCACCTCAAATTTCACACCGGCGTATACGTTAGCCCACATAATGCCGAGTGTTGCACCATTACTTGTTAAATCGTCAAATCCCATAGTAAAGGTTTCGATATCCATTGGCAACGGAAAAATTTCGGCAGAAACTTTCGCTGCAATTTTTGATTCATCTAATTCTTGCGGAGCTCCCCAATTGCTAGCATTGGAATAAAATACAATCTCCCATTTATTTTCATTCGGAATTGCAAAAAGTGCATAAGTACCAGCTTTCAATTCTTTTCCTTCTACGGAAACATCCGTACTAAACGTAATTTTCGTATTGGTATTTGCACCCAAGCGCCAGACTTTTCCGTAAGGTACCAAATCGCCAAAAACTGTACGTGCTCTCATATTTGGGCGAGAATATTCTAAAGAGATATCTGTTAATCCAACTACTTGTTCCACTTTAGAGAATGGACTAGGTTGTGGTGTTTGAATTTGAGCACTAGCTGCAAAAGTCGTTGCTAATACTGCAAGAGACAGCATAATTTTTTTCATAACAAGTTATTTTTATATGGTTAATTAATTAATCAGGTAAAATTACATCTTTTAAAACCCTCAATTGTTAATGAAATATTAAAATAATCCCGCTAGGATGTCTATGTTACTGAACTCCATTATATTAAACGCATCTAGATTATCTTAAAACGAAATGTTAAAGATTGTTTAATGTTATATGAAAAATATTGAACGTTCTGTATATTCGCATTTAAATTAATATCATGGCAAAAGAGAATAATATTTCAAGTCAGGAAATCATAAACGAAGCACTTGAATTTGAGCAACTAAAATTAAGATCGCTTTCTACAAGTGACAGAATAGAAATTTCGAGAAAAGCCAAAACCTTAATTTTAGGCTTGAACGAAATTTATAAACGTAAAAAAGATGAACAGATCATGGACATCATGAAACGTTTGACTGTTATAAAACAAAAAGTTGAAAAACGACTAAAAGGTAAACCTTTAACTGCTACTAGTTAATAATCCTTTAAGTTCGTGTTTTATGCAGTACTATTATAATTACTAGTATCCAACGATTCTAACTTCTAGCATAAAAAATTAAATTTAGAATCAAGTATGAAGAAGATGTTATCAAACAAGAAACTTGATTAAACAATGAAATTCTTCAAACATTTCCTCCTATTTCTAATCATCAACTTTGGTGCCTTAGGACTTGGTATTTTACTCATGGGAAATGGCCCAACAAGCGATTGGTATACCTCATTAAATCAAGCCCCTTGGACTCCTCCAAATGGGGCTTTTGGTATTAGTTGGACTCTGATCATGATCTGTTTCTCCATTTTCATGACCTTGCTTTATATTAAAAGCCCAACACATAAAGTTATTTGGCTCTTCGTCATTCAGTTCCTTTTAAATGTCGCATGGAATTTTGTCTTTTTTAACCAACATTTAGTTACAGCAGGATTAGTTGTCATTCTCGGATTGACTTTTGTAGTGACGGTATTTTTATTTTCTTATTTGAAATTGATGAAGGCAAAAACACTATTGATCCTCCCCTATTTTATTTGGATTTGTATTGCCAGCTCGCTTAATCTATATATCTTCCTAAATAACTAAATTTTTATTTTCTGATAAATTAAACGAAGGGATCTTCATTATATAAACGACACGACACTTTATCAGCTAATTATATGCCCTCACTATAAAAAATGATATTAAAATATTAATTATCCTTTCAATGAAAATATACACGCTCCACAAAAAGCAAAGTCTTCCAATTAGCATTGAAACAGCTTGGGATTTTCTTTCTGATCCAAACAATTTAAAAACCATTACCCCCGATTATATGGGTTTCCATATTCTATCTGGAGCCGATCGGCCGATGTATGCTGGCCAGATAATCCAGTATATCGTGACTCCAGTTTTAGGTATTAAGACAAAATGGGTCACAGAAATCACCCATAGCGTGACCCATAAATATTTTGTGGACGAGCAACGCTATGGCCCTTATGCACTTTGGCATCATAAACATTTTATCAAGGGAATTGAAGGTGGTGTGGAGATGGAAGATATCATTGATTACAAATTACCTTTCGGAGTTTTGGGGCAACTGGCACATCCTATTTTGGTAAAGCCTAAACTGCAAGAAATCTTTGACTACCGACAAAAAAAGCTGGAGGCGATGTTCGGAATCTATGATCAAACACTTATAAAGTAAAAGAGAAACTACACTCCTGAATTTATGAAAAAAACCATAAACATCTTCTGGTTCCGTCGTGATTTAAGATTGGACGACAATGTCGGATTTTACGAGGCTTTGCAATCAGAACATCCCATAATGCCGATTTTTATATTTGATTCTGAAATTTTAGAACGACTTCCCCAAGATGACGCCCGAGTGACTTTCATTTTTGATACCCTTCAGAAAATGCGACTTAAGCTTCAGGAAAATTATGAGAGCAGTATTGGTATATATCACGGAAAGCCTCTAGAAGTTTTTACAAAGCTTATTGAAAACTATGCCATTCATGAAGTGTATACCAATCACGACTATGAGCCTTATGCCCAGGAACGCGACACCGCCATAAAGAATTTCCTATCTGATAATAATATCGAATTCAAAACTTATAAAGATCAGGTCATTTTTGAAAAAGATGAAGTGGTAAAAAAAGATGGCGATCCTTATATCGTTTACACTCCTTATATGAAGATTTGGAAAGAAAAATTCAAAACTTATAAGTTAGAAATCCTTGTTACGGAATCACATCTTAAAAATTTAGTAAAAAACACGCGACTACCAAATGTAAGCTTATCAGACATTGGATTTAAAACATCGTCCCAAAAAATCTCGGATTATGAAGTCACACCAGGTTTAATTCAAGCCTACGAAAAAACCAGAAACTTCCCCGCTCAAGATAGCACTTCAAGATTGGGACCACATCTACGTTTCGGAACCGTCAGCGTGCGTAAGATGATCAAAAAAGCAGTTGCTGAACAGAATGAAATCTTTTGGCAGGAACTCATTTGGCGCGAATTTTTTATGCAAATCCTATGGCATTTTCCACACACGGTTACTGAAAGTTTTAAATCGAAATACGACCGGATTGAATGGCGCAATAATGAGAGTGAATTTAAAAAATGGTGTGAGGGAAAAACTGGTTATCCGCTGGTTGATGCCGGCATGCGCCAATTGAATACTACAGGATTTATGCACAATCGTGTGCGGATGTTGGTGGGCAGTTTTTTATGTAAACATCTCTTAATTGATTGGCGTTGGGGAGAAGCCTATTTTGCCGAAAAATTGCATGATTATGAAATGTCCAGCAATATTGGAAATTGGCAATGGGTGGCAGGCAGTGGCGTTGACGCGGCACCGTATTTCCGCATTTTTAATCCGACAACACAAATTGAAAAATTTGATAAAGACTTTAAATATATCAAAAAATGGGTTTCCGAATTTCAGGAATCAAGCTATCCCGAAAAAATGGTGGATCATAAAGAAGCTCGAGAGCGCTGTTTAGCAACTTATAAAAGGGCATTGGATTAATCACTAAGCTTTGTAGCATTTGTTCAAAAACCTGCAGCAAATGACCAGTAATTATGAAATCTAAACCTTTGAATATAAAATGCCTCAATCACTTGAGGCATTTTTTAATGATATACTATTTGTTATCGATTCTAACTCACTCGCGTAATCTTCGCACCAATCGCTCGCAAACGCTCATCAATACGTTCATAACCACGATCAATCTGTTCGATATTATGAATTGTCGATGTGCCTTTTGCTGATAAAGCAGCAATCAATAGTGAAATCCCAGCTCTAATATCTGGAGACGTCATTGTCGTCGCTTTTAAGGTCGATTTGAAATCATGTCCAATAACGGTAGCACGATGCGGATCACAAAGTATGATTTTCGCGCCCATATCGATCAATTTATCCACAAAGAACAATCGGCTTTCAAACATTTTTTGATGTACTAACACAGCACCTCTCGCTTGTGTGGCAATTACTATTATTATACTCAGTAAATCGGGTGTAAATCCAGGCCAAGGTGCATCTGAAACAGTTAAAATTGAACCATCAATGTAATTTTGGATTTCATAACCGTCTTTATGTACAGGAATATGGATGTCATCCCCTTTTCTCTCTACAGTAATCCCCAGTTTTCTAAAAACATTTGGGATCTGTCCTAAATCATCCCAACTGACGTTTTTAATGGTCAATTCACTTTTGGTCATGGCTGCTAATCCTATCCAGCTCCCTATTTCAATCATGTCGGGCAACATTCTGTGTCCTGTGCCTCCCAAAGCGTCTACCCCTTCAATGATTAACATATTGGAACCAACACCGCTGATTTTGGCACCCATTCTGTTCAGCATTTTACACAACTGTTGCAAATATGGTTCGCAAGCAGCATTGTAAATAGTAGTGATGCCTTCGGCCAATACTGCCGCCATGACGATATTGGCCGTTCCTGTTACTGAAGCTTCGTCCAAAAGCATGTAAGCGCCTTTTAATCGATCAGCTTCAACACCGTAAAAATGCTCTTCACGATTATAGCGGAATTTAGCTCCTAAATTTATAAAACCTTCAAAATGGGTATCCACGCGTCGACGTCCAATTTTATCACCTCCCGGTTTTGGAATGTAACCTTTACCAAAACGTGCCAAAAGAGGACCAACAATCATGATAGACCCTCGCAGGCCCTTACCGTCTTCTTTAAATTCAGCCGATTCAAGGTAACTCATATTCACGTCATCCGCTTGAAAAGTGTACGAACCAGAACCAATTTTATGGATCCTGACCCCCAAATTTTCTAAAAGCGAAATCAGTTTATTGACGTCAATAATGTCTGGGATATTATGAATCGTAACAAGTTCTGGGGTAAGCAAAACAGCGCATAGAATTTGTAGTGCTTCGTTTTTAGCGCCTTGAGGTTGGATACTTCCGTTTAATTGATGACCTCCTTCAATTATAAATGTTGCCATGTATGGTTAGTAGCGTTTTCTGTTGCGGTTGGTACTGGTATTCGTTTTCTTGGGGTGCGCTTTTTTGTTTGTAGTAGTGTACTTCTTTTTATTTCGCATCAAAGTGTTGGCATCAGACAAATCTTCATCTTCTTCCTTCAAATTGATTTTCCCTCCTGACAATTCATACAAATGATTAAAAATCACATCATCTTCAACAGTGTCTTTATTCCAATTCAAAAAACACTTTTTCATATGGTTGGCAATGGTATAAATCAAGGCCTCTTTTAAATCACCCTCTTCCCAAGTGTTAGCAACATCAATCATCGTTTTGATATTATTGCCGTAAAAACGATATTTCGGAAAATTTTGTGGATATTTTAAAGGTTCAGGATGTGCCTGTAACTCTTCTCTTAACGGTTCTGGATATGGAGAATCAACGTCCAAATCGAAATCTGCCATAATAAATAGCTGATCCCAGAGTTTATGCTGAAAATCGGGAACATCCCTTAAGTGCGGTTGCAAATTGCCCATTACCGAAATAATGGCTTTGGATACTTGGTTGCGCTCTTCCTTGGTTGGGCGTTCTTTCGCATAATGGATCATCTTCTGCATATGACGTCCATATTCAGGAATGATCAAATGTTCACGCTCCGTATTGTATTCTAAATTATCTATCAAAATATAAATGTGTAGTGTTAAATGTAGTAATAAATATTATGCACCGTAGTGTTTGTGCATGTGTGCAAAATACGAAAAAAAATAAAGAATATTTAATTATGAAATAAAAGTTTCGTAAAAAGACAAAAAGCGGGAATATTCAGTCTCTAATGAACGCTCAATGAGCCATAAGATTCATATTTACAGATAATTACACATTAATAGGATAAGAAATTTTGGTTAAGAAGAAAGAAACGTTATGAGTTTCGTTGAGCATATCGCAGTTAAATAATCATAACATCTTCATGTTTCAAATTAGTATAACCATTAAGAAATCTGAAGCGTGTCGGTAAATAAATTGAAGCTCGATTCTAATACTTTAATGTTATATTAAAATTTTGCCCACCTTTTATAGTCTAGATTCGATATTCTAACCTCTATTCTCGAATTTCTATAACGAAATAACCCCCTCCACCTTCTCGATCACTTCCTTATATTTTTCAATAACACTTTCAGGAGTAGACATCTGTAAATTAATGGATACACTTGTATACTTCCCGTTGGTAGAAGGCTTCGTTATAATTACTGCGCCCATATTATCAAAAATATTTTCAATTTCCGCGATTTTACTACTGTCTGATAATACGATGAATTTATAAAGATATTCTGAGGGCCAACTTTCAGTTGCATAAAGTTGGGACTTTAAATTATCGTAAAATTCGTCTGGATTTTTTTCTGTGCTCATAATAAGTCATATTCGACTGCAAATATACATTTTACTTTACATTTTTTAATTCCTATTTAAATTACGATTTTTGCAGCCAAAACCTAGCTAAGTGAATACTAGAAGAATTGTTATTACGGGAGGTCCCGGGACTGGGAAATCCTCAATAATAGACGAATTAAAACAAAGAGGGCATATTTGCTTTGAGGAAATTTCAAGACAAGTTACCCTTGAGGCCAGGAAAAATGGTGTAGAACAGCTCTTTTTATCGCAGCCACTACTCTTCAGCCAATTGCTTTTAGAAGGTAGATCCGACCAATTTATTGAAGCCGACCAACATGACAATACTACTGTTTTCATGGACAGAGGTGTCCCAGATGTTTTGGCATATATGGATTTTTTTGGCAGTGATTATCCAGACGATTTTCTTAGTGTCTGCGAAAAAAACACCTATGACGTCGTTTTTATTCTAGCCCCTTGGCAAGAAATTTTTAAATGTGACAGTGTGCGCTATGAAACCTTTGAACAGTCACAATTAATTCATGAGCGACTTATAAATACCTATAAGCAATTCAATTACCATTTAATTGATATTCCTTTTGATACTGTAGAAAAACGCGTAGATTTCATCATAGACTCCTTAAATTCACAATAATGTCACATCCTGTCATTATATTAGAACGCTATTGGAACCATACCTCTTTCAGGCCGTTGCAAGAGGACATCATCAACGCGGTTTTAAATAATGAGGATACTTTTGTGTTGTTGCCAACCGGCGGTGGGAAATCGATTTGTTTTCAGGTTCCAGCCTTAATAAAAGATGGCATTTGCATTGTCGTTTCGCCGCTGATTGCCTTAATGAAAGATCAGGTGGACCAACTAAAAACCAAAGGCATTAAAGCCATGGCCATTACGAGCGGTATTCCTTATGCTACTTTGGACACGCTTTTGGACAATTGTATTTATGGCAATTACAAATTCCTTTACCTCTCTCCCGAACGCTTACAACAAACGCTGGTTCAGGATAGAATCCAGCAAATGCCGGTCAATTTAATTGCGGTAGATGAAGCACATTGCATCAGTCAATGGGGCAATGATTTCAGACCCGCCTACAAAAACATAAACATCCTGCGTCAAATGCATCCTTCGGTTAACGTGGTAGCGCTTACCGCTACTGCCAAGCCTAAAGTTGTTCAAGAAATCATGCAGGAGCTGGACTTTATGGCGCCCAAGGTTTTTCAGGCGTCATTTAAAAGGCCGAACATCGCCTACATGGTTTTGGACACCAATGACAAACATTACAAAATCGAACAGATTCTTAAGAAATATTCTGGACCGTCCATCATTTATGCCAGAACACGGCGCGCTACGTTGGAGCTTCATTCGTTTTTAGAATCTAAGGGGATTTCCACGACCTATTATCATGGTGGGATTAGCAATAAAGAGAAGAACGATCACTTGGAACAATGGAGCAACAACCAGAAAACGGTAATGGTAGCCACCACCGCCTTCGGAATGGGAATTGACAAACCAGATGTCAAAACTGTCATCCATATTAATTTACCCGAAAGTTTAGAGAGTTATTATCAGGAAGCAGGTCGAGCCGGCCGTGATGGCGAAAAAGCCTTTGCGGTGATTTTAAAAAACGCAACCGACGAACAGCAACTCAAACATCAGTTTTTAAGCACTTTACCCTCCGTGGCCTTTATTAAACAGGTATATCGGAAATTATGTAACTATTTTCAGATTTCTTATGGTGAAGGGCACTTAGCGCAACATCAATTTAACTTTAACGTGTTTTGTAAAACCTATGGCTTTCCGACCAGCACTGCCTATAATGCCGTTCAAATATTAGATCGGAATAGTATCATTAGCTTATCACAGCAATTCAATTATCAAACAAAACTTCAGTTTTTGATCAGCAATCAGGCTTTATTCGGTTATTTGAAGACACACAAATCTTATGAACCGGTTATAAAAGCTATTTTAAGGACTTATGGTGGCATTTTTGAACACCAAATGAAAATCAACCTGAATTTGGTTTCTGAAAAATCCAATATCAACGAAAATCAAGTCCTTGCCATATTGCATCAAATTCAAAAGGACGGGATTGTGGAATTTCAACACTCCAATACGGATTCTGAACTGACGTTTTTACAACCCCGCGAAGATGACAAAACCATCAACAGAATCGCCACTGTTATTGAACAACAACAGCGTTTAAAAGAAGATCAAATAGATGCCGTTATTCATTATATTTCTGATGACGAACGTTGCAAAAGCATTCAGTTATTGGAATATTTTGGCGAGAAAAGAAGCACGCCTTGCGGCATTTGTTCTGTGTGCATTTTAAAAACAGTAAAATCCAAGACGTCTCCAACCAAAAGTATCTCCTACAATATTATTCTCCTTTTGGAAAATCGACCGTTGACATCGCGCATGCTTGTTGAACAATTGGAGCACTCTGAAAAGGAGATTTTAGAAACCTTGAAGTTGATGCTCGCCAATAATATTTTAGACGTCACAGCTAACAATTTGTACAAGATCAAACATACATGAACCGAGCTTGCTAAAAGTTGATCAACCGATAGATTAATCTATAGTGGAGCGCAAGCCTGTACTGAGCGAAGTCAAAGTATGACCTTTAAAAAACAATAAATTTAAACACATGAAAAAGAACGATTTAAGAATTGTATTTATGGGAACGCCAGAATTTGCGGTCGGGACTTTAAAACTCTTGGTGGAAAATCATTACCAAATCGTAGGGGTTATTACCGCACCGGATAGACCGGCAGGTCGTGGACAAAAATTGCACCAATCCGATGTGAAAAAATATGCACTTTCCGAAAATCTGACGCTTTTACAGCCTACCAATTTAAAAGATGAGGAATTCTTAAGGGAATTAAAGTCTCTTAATGCCAATGTACAAATTGTGGTGGCGTTCCGAATGCTCCCTGAGCTTGTTTGGAGTATGCCAGAATATGGCACCTTTAATCTGCACGCCTCTCTTCTCCCCGATTATCGAGGGGCTGCTCCCATCCATTGGGCTATTATCAATGGCGAAGAAAAAACCGGCGTGACCACTTTCTTCATTGATGAAAAAATTGACACGGGCGCCATCATCCTACAAAAGGAAGTGGCGATTAAAGCAGACGAAACTGTAGGCACCCTGCATGATGAATTGCAGCATGTCGGCAGTGAATTAGTTTTAGAAACTTTAAAATTAATAGAAGCGGGTAATGTTACCACCACAATCCAATCTAAAATTGAGCAACCAAAAACGGCTTTCAAACTGGATAAAGACAATTGCCAAATTGATTGGAACGAGAGTTTAGATACCATTTATAATAAAATCAGGGGTTTAAATCCATTTCCTGCAGCCTGGAGCCATCTCAAAATTAAAGAAGACACTTTAATGGTCAAATTGTTTGAAGTGGCGAAGGAAGAAATATCCCATTCAGATTCCATCGGAACGATCATAACTACTAAAAATGAGTTAAAAGTTTCAGTCAAAGGAGGTTACTTAATTATTAAAGAAATGCAACTTCCTGGGAAACGAAAAATGGACATTCGATCGCTTTTGAATGGTTTCAATTTTTCTGAAGATGACAAAATGCTCTAAACCCTTATGAACACTGAGAATCCCGAAACAAGTTAAAATGCACTGCGTTTATTAACAAATCTCCAAAGTTATTAACAATATCTCGTATTTCCCTCGCCATTACTTGCATGAATGAATAATCCGTATAATTTTGTAGAAGGATTTGACAAAATGTTTAACCCAAGTATTTTTAATAATTAAAAAAATAATTTTATGAACAAAACAGATTTAATCAATGGAATGGCTGAAAATGCTGGCATCACTAAAGCAGCAGCTAAAAAAGCATTGGATTCTTTATTAAGTGATATTGAAGGTTCCCTACAAAAAGGTAACAGAGTATCATTAGTAGGATTCGGATCTTGGTCAGTTTCTAACAGATCGGCAAGAGAAGGAAGAAACCCACAAACGGGTAAGACTATACAAATCGCAGCTAAAAACGTAGTAAAGTTTAAAGCTGGTTCTGATTTAAGCAACGCAGTAAACTAATATCATATTAGATATATTAAGGAGTCCACTCAAGCGAGTGGACTTTTTTTTTATGTTTTTTTTAACAAATAAATTGTTTTTTAAAAAAATATGTTTTAGATTTATTTCTAAAATCATGATTTATGATTACAATTAAACCCAAAAAAGGACATCTTTTAATAGCTGAACCTTCAATAATCGACGATACTTCTTTTAATCGTTCTGTGATTCTATTAGCAGATCATTCCAATGAAGGCTCCATAGGTTTTATATTAAATAAACCTTTAAAATATACCTTAAAGGACTTGTTGCCTCATACTAAAGCGTCGTTCAAAGTATATAATGGCGGCCCCGTTGAACAGGACAATCTTTATTTTATACATAAAGTACCCGATTTAATCCCGGAAAGCATTGAGATTTCATTAGGGATCTTTTGGGGAGGCAATTTTGATGTGGCCTTAGCATTAATCAATAGTGGCGACATTAAAGCTGGTGATATTCGCTTTTTTCTCGGATATTCAGGATGGGAAGCTTTTCAATTGGAAACTGAACTAGAAACAAATTCCTGGATTATGACTGAAAACATCTATGAGAAATCAATCATCGAAAAAAAGGATAGCAGTTTCTGGAAAGAAAAAATGTTAGAATTAGGTGGCGAGTATAGTATTTGGTCAAATGCACCAGAAAATCCAAGCTATAATTGAGAAAGTCTTATTTTAATATTTAGTTTTTCTAAAAGAAATCTGGATACGTCGCTGGTAAATTCTTTTTTCCGGTATTTGGTAATCGGTTGAATTCCCACAATACAATTCGTTATAAATAATTCATCCGCTTTTTGCAGTTCAAATGGAGAAATGGGTGCTTCCTCTAAAGTATATCCCTCCATTTTTTCAACAAGTTCCATGATTTGCTTTCTCATGATTCCTTTTAGACAACCTTCTGATAACGGTGGTGTTTTAATAACCTGATCCTTAACCAGAAAAACATTCCCGTTTAAGGCCTCAATGACGGTCTTTTCAGTATTTAACAGAAAACAGTTGTCAAAACCATTTTCTTGGGCAAAAATACTTCCCAGCACATTTATACTTTTATTGTTAGTCTTTAAAGTGGAGAGTAATCCAGGAGCCACATAGAAATCCTTAAACAGCTCCACCGTATAAGGCGATTCGCTTAAATGATAAAAATCGGAAGCTAGCCTTTCCGTAAGGATATTATAACCAATAGCATTAGTAGAAGGCTTATATTTCCCCTCTGCCTCGCGATGCACGTTAATTCGCACTCTTGCCGCAGCCTTCATTAAGGCATTGGCCTCAACTGTCTTTAAAATTTCACTTTCTAGAAATTCCATGGTAAAATTCATTGGTATTTCCATCCGGAGAATCCGCATTGAGGACATCAACCTAAAATAATGGTCTTCCCAAAACAATACTTTGCCGTGCACCACCTTAATGGTCTCAAAAAGTGCATCGCCATAGGCATAGCCTCTGTTTTCTAATGATAATAAATTTGAAGAAGTCTCGTGAAGGGTTCCGTTAAAATTAACCATAAAAAAAGTCTCGAAGTTTTTAAAATTTCGAGACAAATATACTATTTATAAAAGAGTCTGCCTATGCAGATCCTAAAACCTGTTTCAAATCTGAGATTTGGTTTTCCCAGAGCATTTTAGCCTCTTCAATTTCATCTTCATCAATAAAATCAGTAACTATGATAGACACATCTTTGGTAATTTCATCCACTTGTATTCTTATTTCAAAATAATAGGAATCACCTTCCTCTTCATCAACCATCCATCTAAACTTGATGCGTTCATCACTTTTTTTACTTAATAACTTTGCATGCTCCTCACTATCATCCCAGATAAATGTAAAAAATTCGCCACGCGAGTTTACATTATCAGCAAACCATTCTGATAAGCCTGAAGGTGTCGATATATATTGATATAAAAGTTGAGGAGATGAGTGAATGGGGAACTCCATCTCAAATTTAATTTTGTCTTCCATAAATTTTTTTGTTAGCGTGGTCAATATATAATTAATTGTTTAGTTTAAAGACAAATTGCCTGAAAATAATTTTATCCTATTTTTAATGTATTTTATGTTTGCGAAGGTGAATTTTGTTTTTATATTTGCAGCCTTAAATAAAGGCAGGACCGACGGATTTAAAATCTTATAATTCCTGTTAAAATTTATAATGGCGAGGTAGCTCAGTTGGTTAGAGCGTCGGATTCATAACCCGGAGGTCAGGGGATCGTGCCCCCTTCTCGCTACAACATTTAAAGAAAAGGTCAAGATTTAAAATCTTGACCTTTTCTTCTAAAATATAATTATCTGATTCACGCCTCTTAGTGAATCATGACTCTTACATACAACCCCAATGTAGCTGTTTTAAAAGATAATTCGGTAGTAATTTTCTGACATAAACTATACTCATGAGTAGTTTACAGCTTGTTCACAACGGTCAACCTTTCCCTCTTTTTAAATTACTTTGAAGCTTCCATTCCGCTTAATTTATGGCTTTTGCGAAGACTTTCATGACATAACATTATGATGCTATATGACTTAAATCATTTTACAGGACCTGTTTTCCTTGTAATTTGCTTTTTGTCAAGATGTTGTTCCCCAAATAAACAATTGACGTTATAGGAAAGATCGTATTTGTGATAATAAACACATCATTTATTAGTCATAACCAAAGCCTTAGAAGAACTTTCTAAATTTAATTTAAAAAAGTATAAGCTTTTAAAACATATTAAATTACAATCATGAAAGAATCAAATGGTACGGCAGGAACTCTTGCCAATGAAACCTGCCAATATATTTGGACAAGTGTACCCTCGCACGCGCGGCATCATCTGTCAGGGCTCAGTTTATGGACATATTGTAACTGAACACGCCGCTAGTAAAGAGTTGGTTGATTCTTAAAAAATCTTTTACAATTATAAAGAAAAAAATAATAAAATTTATATAAAATGGACACCATGGACACATTTATAGAAACATACAAACCCGATATTATATACGCAGCAATTGTTATTGCAATTGTGGTGACCCTATTTTTATTAAACGGTGTGTTCCGAAAATGGTTGAGTAAAAAAGTAAAAGAAAAACTTCCAGGGGCGTCTTTAAAACCCATAATTTTAATTAATCGTATTTTAAAAACGCTATGGATAGTTTTAGGTGGTCTTGCCTTAAGTTTTGTGTTTATCGATATTGAAAAAGAAATTCTTTTCAGAGGTTATATTAAGCTTTTTGCATATTTAGGTATGATCGCTATCGTTACGATTATATTGGTAACCTTAAGTAATTTGTGGTTTAAATATAAAATTATTGAAAAATTTGAAACTAATGAGGACCCCACCAATCTTAAATTTTCACGATATGTTGTTGTATTCATTATTGGTTTTATTGGCGTTATCCTTGCCATATTAGCCTTTCCATCTCTTAAAGGTGTCGCACAGACTGCCATAGGAGGAGCAGGTATTCTAGCCTTAATTGCAGGTTTTGCCGCACAAGAAGCTTTGGCAAATGTTACTGGGGGCATATTTATAATTGCATTTAAACCCTTTAAAATAGGAGATAGAGTCCGAATATCAGACACTATGGTTGGTTCTGTACATGATGTAACGCTCCGCCATACGGTCATTAGAAATTTTGAGAATAAAATGATCGTCATCCCAAATGCCGTGATCAATAAAGAAAAACTAATAAATTACGATTTGGAAGGGCACAAATTATGTGAACTGATCGAAATAGGAATTTCTTATGATAGCGATGTCGTTTTAGCAAAAAAAATCATGCAGGAGGAATGTGAGAACCATCAATTCATTTTTGATAACCGTTCATTATTTGATATAAAGAACGGTTTCCCAATTGTCAAGACAGCGTTAATTGAACTCAACGACTTTTCAGTAACGATAAGGGCCTGGGCTTGGGCGCGAAATTATTCGGATGCATTTGCTTTAAAATGCGATGTGTTGGAAAGCATCAAGAAACGTTTCGAAAATGAGGGCGTCGAAATTCCATATCCGTACAGAACTATTGTGATGAAAGAATCAAAACAAATTGAAAACAGCATTTAGTTTGAACTTAAAAATAGACGTTGATCTGCTTGCAAACTCAAACTTATAATTTGAGTCTTTTCGCCATGAAACTACCTCCCAAATGCAAATTTATGACTAGAATTAACGGCGCAACAAAATTATTATTTATTAACAGCATCGCTATATGGACCACTTTCGTGACCATCAATACTTTCTTGAGTTAATTTCTTCATTCCTTTCTTAGCTTAACCAACTTAAATCTCACGCTTATCGAAGGTTCACAATTAACAAATTACCACATGCCAATTTAGTAGCGCCAATTGTAACCGGTTTAGGATTCTTGGACGCTGTAAGCGATCAGGATCTTATCGATATGTCCGATCCAGATGACTTAGATGGCGACGGCATTAGCGGACGTGTGCACTGGAATACCAGACCAGATTATGTTAAGGATCGACCAGAAACCGTCAGCGTGGATGGGAAATATATTTCGCGCTTTGGAAAAAAGGGCCGCATTTATGATCTTTTGCATCACACCGCAGATGCCTATAATCAGGACATCGGAATTACGTCGTATTTTGAACCTTATGACACCTACAGTGGCGACAAATTACAATCGGAAATAAACCGACAGACCATCAGTGACGTCGTTTTCTACCTAAAAACTTTAAAAGCGCCAATTCCGAGAGACGAAGATAATCCAGACGTGATTGCAGGTAGAGCTCTATTCGGCGATATCCAATGTGCCGCTTGCCACAAACCGACCTTAAAAACGGGATATTCCCCAATTGAGGCGATCTCTTACAAAGAATTCCATCCCTTTACCGATTTGCTATTACATGATATGGGACCTGATCTCGATGACAACTATACAGAAGGTTATGCATAATCTTCCGAATGGAAAACACCACCATTATGGGGGATTGGGTTAGCTAAAGATTCCCAAGGGGGTCAGTATTTCTTACTTCACGACGGGAGAGCACGAAGCATTGAAGAGGCCATTATTTATCACGGAGGAGAAGCAGAAAACTCTAAGAAAAAATATCTAGCCTTCACTGAGACAGAAAAAAACCAAGTATAAACTTTTATTGAATCCTTATAAAACCTATACTTATGGATCGGAAAAAATTCTTAAAAACCTGCGGAATGGGCTTGGTAGGACTTCCCTTTGCCTCCGCCCTCTTGACGTCGTGTGAAAGTATTTATTACGCCACCAGCAGTATTAAAAACAATCCGCTTATTGTGCCGCTTTCAGAGTTTGAGATTCCTAAAAAGAAGGAATTGACCTATAGGAGCTTTGTTTTGGTCAAGACCCCCAAGGAAGACTTTCCTATTTGTCTTTATAAAACGGGGGAAAACGAATATACAGCCGCACTGATGAAGTGCACGCATCGCGGGTGTGAGCTTAATGTAGGCGGCGGCATCTACAGTTGTCCCTGTCATGGCAGTGAGTTCGATACCAATGGTGGTGTTTTAGAAGGACCCGCCGATCAAAATTTAAAAACATTCAAAACAACCATTCAAAATGAAAATATTTACATTGAACTCTCTTAAAAATAATCTATTCCTTCTCGGAATATTCTGCTTTGGTTCCGTGTTCGCCCAAGAAGAAACCACTAAAAAAGACAAAAAAGACGATGAACTAGAATTAAATATGGATGCGGTTTTTAATAGACCAACATTAAGCTTTGATAAGGTTCCTGTAACTGTCGGCGGTTATTTAGAAGCAAATACCATGCACCGAATAGAGGAAGTCATTACCGATGGACTGTCGTTTCAGGCTAGAAGATTAACGATATTTATGGCTGCCTCCATCTCAGAGCGCATTAAATTTTTAACCGAAATTGAATTTGAGGATGGTGGAAAAGAGGTTGCGATTGAGTTTGCGGCCTTAGATGTGGCATTTCATCCGTTGTTCAGTTTCCGAGGAGGAATTGTGATGAATCCGATTGGTGCCTTTAACGAAAATCATGACGGTCCAAAATGGGAATTCGTGGAGCGTCCCGATGTTGCCGTAAATATGCTGGCCGCTACCCTATCCAATACCGGATTTGGTATGTACGGAAAAACCTATTCTGGGAGTTGGATTTTTGGTTACGAGGCGTATTTAACTAACGGTTTTAGTAGTCGAATCATTTCCAATGAAGAGGATAAAACCTATTTGCCAGCGCATAAAGAAGGCGATAATCTATTTGAAGAGAACTTTAGTGGCAAAGCGATGTTCTCAGGAAAGCTGGCCATAAAAAATAGAAAGATCGGAGAAATCGGGATTTCTTATATGGGAGGTACTTACAATAAGTTTGAGGATGACGGCGAAGAAGTGGAAGACCAAGCGCAACTTGATGTATTCGCTATCGATTGGAATACCACGATCAAGGCCACTGGAACATACATCGTTGGGAAGCCGCTTGGATCTGGGCGGAAACACCAGATACCTACACCCAGCAATACGGAAATAAGCAACGCTGAATTTTTATGGATATCGTACAACCGGTTTATAATAACAAAATTTTCGAATGGGAAGATGCAACATTCAATGATGCTGCAAGATTTGATTATGTGGACTGGAATGTTGGACGCTTCAAAGAAACAGATACAAAAATTGGCGATCATATCATTGCGGTCCCTCCTGGAATAAGCTTTGGACCGACGCCAAAAACAGTATTCAGAATCAACTACCGTTATGAATGGAAAACAGACATCCTTAATAATCCTGCTGAAAAAGCCGCCACTTGGTACATGGGTTTCAGTAGTTACATTTAATCCATTGATTTCTTAAAACGACCTAAATACCATGACTTAATTACAAAACCTATGGATTCCCCAATCTATAGTTTTTATTATTAAAATGCATTTCGCATCTTGATAGGATATTCAATTTTCTAAATATTGGAACTCAAATTTGGAGAAATTTGTACAATCCGTGTCCTACCTGTCATCCGTGTCAGCCGTGTTAACCTTCTCTACCGAGCGAAAATTTTTAGAAGTCAAATTAAATTCCAGTAAACCAAAATCCTCCATCGGATCAGTTTTAAGCGCAATAAGAAGTCTGACTCTAAAAGGAATTACAAAAAACCGTGATCGTCCGATACTTATAATTATATTTAAAGACTAAACTAAATGTCTATGAATTTTTCAAAAGTAAGTCTCGCCATTTTTACGTCTTTTATTTTACTTTCCTGCAATCAGACCATTAAAGAAAACAACATCAACGTGGAGCCGATTTTGGCTAAAGCAGAACAGCAAATTGCTCTTTTATTGAAAACGTCAGAAATGGCAGATCGAATCCCGAGAACGGTAAACGAAGACGGCGAAATGCAATGGACTTATAAAGGATTTGATTGGACTGAAGGTTTTTTCCCTGGTACCCTATGGTATTTATATGAGGATACTAAAGACGCCAATTGGAAAAATGCGGCAGAAAAATTTCAAAGTAAATTTGAAGATCATAAATACAGCACCCATAATCACGATTTAGGATTTATTTTTGATTGCTCTTATGGCAACGGCTATCGGCTTACCAAAAACGACGCTTTTAAAGAGGTCCTGATTACGGCCGCTGATTCCTTGATCACCCGTTTTAACCCTGCTGTTGGTGCCATAAAAAGTTGGGACGTCAAATACGGTTGGCAATCTGAACGCAACTGGCAGTTCCCGGTCATCATTGACAATATGATGAATCTCGAATTGCTTTTTGAAGTTTCCAAATTCACGGGAGATGATACCTATAAAGACATTGCCATGGCACATGCCAATACCACCATGAAAAATCATTTTAGAGATGATTACAGCAGTGTGCATGTCGTCGATTACGATTCGATTACAGGAGCGGTTAGAGCAAAACAAACCGCCCAAGGTTATGCAGACGATAGTTCTTGGGCACGCGGACAAGCTTGGGCATTATACGGCTACACGGTTTGCTATCGCTATACCAAAGACGCGAAATATCTTGAACAGGCAGAACAAATCGCCAATTATATTGTTAGCTATAAAGGCACGCCAGAAGATGGCATTCCCTATTGGGACTATAACGCCGCCAATATTCCTAATGAACCTCGAGATGCTTCGGCCGCAGCGATTACCGTATCCGCTTTGCTGGAATTGGACGGCTATTCAGCAGAGGATTATAAAGTTAACATTGACAAAATAATCAATGCGTTGGCTTCAGATGCCTACACCGCTGCGATTGGCAGTAACCACAATTTTATTTTGAAGCATAGCGTGGGCAGTATCCCGCATAATAATGAAATCGACGTGCCTTTAAATTATGCCGATTACTATTATGTGGAGGCTTTGTTGCGCTACAAGGCGCTTTTTTCTAAAAGCAAGTAGGTTTATTTTAAGTGTTTCGTCATTGAATGGGAAGCATGACCGAAGCAATCTGTAAGTTAATTTGACAAATTCACATTAAATCGATTCTAAAAAATTTACTCAGCTTTTCATCTTTTTTTTCCTGAGAATTTGCATCATGATTCGTCATTGCGAGCCTCATGATTCATTGCGAGCCCTTGTGTTTCGTCATTGCGAGGGAAGCATGACCGAAGTAATCTGTAAGTTAGCTTGACAAATTCGTACTAGTCCTTTTCTAAAAATATAGACTAGCTTTTCATCTTTTCACACAGGCGATTATTCATTCTCTTCTATTGATTTTTAAAGGTTTTCAAGAATAAAAAAGTATTTTCTTCCTCCTTGATCTTTTAAACATGAGATTACTTGTAGTAGATTGACAATCAAAGTGATGTCTCAATTACCTTAAATTCTACCCTCTAATGTCATAACAAACCCTGACATTCTTAAATCGACCATTAGGGATCTTAATTTCTTAGAGACCTGTTCGTTTTCATCTGTCATTGAAAAAACTTTAGGATCGCCAATAATGATTAATTTATGTTTTGCTCGGGAAAGCGCCACATTGACCAAGCGTTCTCCACTAAAACCTTTATAGAGCATGCCGATATTTTTTTCAGAAGTATCGACAATATCGTAAATGATGACGTCAAATCCAGAACCTTGAAAAGAATGGATGGTGCCGATTTTGACGCGATCCCTTTGCTCTGGACAAAGTGCCCTATTTAGTAATTGCTTCCGCAGATATATGACTTGCCCATTATAAGGCGTGATTATTCCAACGTCGAGCGTTTCATTTTCTTGAAGGATACTTGCGACCAAATCAATGACCACCTGAGCGGTTTTAGTGTTCACCCGCGATTTTCCCTGAGTAGATTTTACCAAAGAACCATGTTTTGGTTCCACCGGAATAAAACAATACGGACTTGCAATGACACCGTACTTGGTTTTTAGCTCCTGATACCGTTCGGAATATTGTGAGGTCAATTTGCCATTATAAAACCGGTCATTGATGAGCTCACAGATTTGAGGGTGCATGCGTCTTTGCTCAGTTAACATGGCCATGACCTCATCTTCAAAATCGGGAACATCCTTGAAATATTCAAAAACATCTCTATTGAACCACTTATTAACGGCTTCTGTTTTTCCAATACTTATCGGGCCGAGTTGTTTAAAATCTCCGGCTACTAAAAATTTATCGGAGGTAAAACTGGACATGGTCAAGGTTTGAATCAAGGGCATCATCCCGACTTCATCCACCACGACCAAATCGAATTTTTCGTCTTCAAAATTACCGCCCATAAAACATTGCGCAGCGGTTGTGAACACTAAATTAGAAGCGGAAATTCGTTTTTGATTGCTTTGTTTGATCTCATTTTGAAGGAGCACTTGCTGGTTTCTGAGGACTGCTTTTTCTTCAATACTTAACGCTTGGTTAGTTCTCAAAAGCTTTAACACCGCTCCATATTCCTTACGCAATTGATCCACAATTTCCTGATCGGGAAATAAGCGATCATCATTAACGATTTCGGGCAATACGGGATATCCAAACCTTAAAAGCTTTCGTTCGTTGAGTAAACGCCGAGTGAAATCGTTAAAGCTTTCAAATTCCTTGAGAATCTCGATCCCCAGAATATCCACGGAAACATTGGAAATCCCCACTGCAAGCACCCGCATGCCCAAAGCGCAAGCCTGAGTAATGATTTTTGATAAGGTATAGGTTTTTCCTGTGCCAGGAGGACCCCAAATAAAGCTTACATTTTGTGAAAACACCCGGTCCAAAGCCATTTTTTGATTGGCATTAAATCCAGTATAATTTAAATCTAATGGAAGTGACTTCTTTTTTAAAAATCCCGACTTATGAAAGAGTTGATGGGTCAATACACGCTCGTCATTTTTAACACTATTAAAACGCTCTTTAATAAGCTTTAAAAAATTGAGCGGTTTTGGCTTAAAACGGAAGAGTGTCTGTAAATGTTCTTCAGAGAGCTCTTGGGAAACTCTAAAAATAATGACCGATGTGCTGCGATGGTAAGCTAAAAACACGCCTTGGATATTATTGTTTTCAGAGGCTTCTTGCCACCACAAATTAATGGGCACACCCTCTTGACCAGGCGTGGCAATCCCATCGGGCAGTGATATTTTGGCTTCATATAAATAACCATATCCCGGATTCCGAATTGCTTTAGATACTTTGGCAAGGATCCACAACTTGGTATTATCATCTTCTATGGCGTTCTCCTCATCCAAAAATGCTTTCATAACTTCCTGGTCAGCAGCGACCTTCAAGCCGAACCAATCAGGGAAATCTCTTTTAAGTTCAAACCATTTTGGAAGATATAAATACCGTCTGATCTTGCTAAAATAGGAATTATAATCCTCAAGCGCCTGCGCTACGGATTCAATGTCGATATTATGCCGGTATAGTAAATTGGTTAATTGCAGTTCATTATAAGCATTTTCTTTATGGTGTATTTCATACCACTTTAGGATGATGATTTTTAAAATGGATTCCATTCGTACTTTTAAAATAATTTAAACCTGTGTCATTTCGAGTCCGCACCCAAGCGTCATTGCGAATTCCCACCCCAGCGTCATTGCGAGGGAGTCATTGCCAGGACGAAGGACGCGGCAAACTCAAGCAATCTGTAAGTTATTAAAACCAACCCTTACTTTAAGATTGACCCCAATAATACTCATTGCCAGAAAAGTTACGACCGAATCAAATCCTCTCAACTAAGTTACTACAAATCCGTCTTAGCTTGGGTTACATCGCGAAATGTCGGCACATTCTCAGTAATTCTGCCCGCACCTTTCTTATTGATTTTGAAGGTGACATCTTTTGTGGTAGTAAATAAAAGCACAGTTGAAAAAGGTGTTTTAAGATGCG
>JBBSRC010000048.1:0-31699 GCA_038243395.1 Flavobacteriales bacterium
CAGGTATAATGAAGATGAATAACAAATTAAATAATTCAGATTATAAAGCAGATTTATTTAAAGTAAGTATTGAGATGCAATGCCGAAAGCATATAGTAATGTTACTCATTTTGATAAATGACTTTGGGCAAATATAAAGACAGAAATGTATCTTCATTCATGGATTTATATCAGTAAAAAGTTAATAACTAAAACGTAGCTTATATTTGAATACAAGAAAAGTGATATAATAGAATTATTTTTAAATTCTTTAAACAATCATAACAAATATGGAGTTTTAAAAAAATAAATCGAAAGACATATTCATTTATTAAAATATTATGATGAAAAGCTCAATTCGTTAATTTTAAAGAATTATGCTTAAAATATACTCTGAAAATGGATAGAAGAAAAGTTATAAAAACAATTGTATTAGGTTCATTCTTGCCTTTGATACCTAAATCTGTAATTGCTAGTGGCTTATTAACGTCAAAGCCAAACCATGCCAAATTAAGTTTTAAAAGTAACTGGCAGAATTGGCCAGACATGAAATGGGTAGGACCTGAATATTGGGGCAATAGGTTGCAAGATTGGCACTTAGAAGACGGGAAAGCTGTTTGTAAAATATCGGGCGTCAATAGAACTTTACATCTCTTAAATGTTCAGAAATCAGATGATCAATCATCTTTTAAAATTGGCGTTAACATAGAAATATTAAACAAGGAGATGAAAACAGCTAACGAGGCCTTTTACGGGATACGGCTAGGTGCAAAAGGACCTTTTAAAGATTATCGTTCCGCAGCAGTTTTCGGTAAAGGTTTGGATGTAGGTATTGATCCCGTTGGTAATTTAATAATAGGTAATCAAGTAATTGACACGAAAATTGGCGAGTTACCCGAAACTGTTCGTTTGGAAATACACGCAAAGCCCGCAGCATCTAAATATGAATTGTCGATAACTATCAAAAACCCACATTCTGATAAGCCGTTATATCCACCGACTACATTCAGTGTTTCAACAGAAGAGGTTAGTGGTAATTTTGCATTGTTCTCCCATGTTAATGATAAAAATAATGCTTCCAGTACGCCTTCAGTCGCTTTTTCCGATTGGCATATTGCCTCCGAAAACATAGCGCATCGAGAAAATAATTTATTCGGTCCTATTTGTTTTGCACAATACACATTACATCAACGTAAATTAAAACTCACGGCACAATTAAGTCCTATTGAGAAGATCAAAGGTCATAAACTAGCCTTGCAGATAAAAGATAAGGGAGACTGGAAAACTGTGGAGACTACCCAAGTCACGCACGCAGGCAGAGCAGTTAATTTTGCAATTGATCAATGGGATAGTACTAAGGAAACTCCTTATAGAATTACTCTTGAACTCCCATTAAAAAACGAAACCCACGAATACTCCTATGAAGGCACTATTGCTAAAGAGCCTACAGATATAGATCAAATTAAAACAGCAGTTTTTAGTTGTAATGCCCATTTTGGATTTCCGGATAATGATATTTACCAGAATATGTCAATATTGAATCCGGATATCATTCTCTTTTTAGGTGATCAATTTTATGAAAGTACTGGTGGGTTTGGAGCTTCTTACAGTGGAGATTTTGACGAAACCTGTTTAGATTATCTTCGAAAGTGGATGATGTTCGGTTGGGGATATCGAGAATTGTTCAGGCATAAACCTTGTGCGATTATCCCGGATGATCACGATGTTTATCATGGTAATGTTTGGGGAGAAAACGGAAAAGCTGCAGATGTTAGTGAAGGTTTTGGAGCTTCAGCACAAGACTCAGGTGGCTATAAAATGGCTGCAGATTGGGTAAATATGGTACAGTTTACACAAACCAGCCACTTACCCGATCCTTATGACCCTACGCCCGTAAAGCAAGGAATCGGTGTGTATTATACGCAATGGAAATATGCAGGACTAAGTTTTGCCATCCTTGAGGACCGCAAATTTAAATCTGCCCCAAAACACGTACTTCCAAAAGAAGCGAAAGTGTGGAATGGTTTTATTACCAATCCTGATTTTGACATTAAAAAACACAGAGATCTTCCCGCTAACTTGTTAGGAGAGCGACAAGAAGCCTTTTTAAATGACTGGGCCGAAGACTGGAAAAACAACATCAAGATGAAGGTTTTACTGTCACAAACAAACTTCGCTACAGTAGCTACACTTCCCAAGGAGGCCATGACAGATGAAGTGGTGCCATCCTTATATATTCCAAAAAAAGGGGAGTACGTGTTAGGCGATAAACCTACGGCTGATATGGATTCCAATGGATGGCCCGCAAATAAGCGAGATGAAGCGGTCAGTATTATAAGGAAATGTTTTGCTTTTCACATTGCAGGAGATCAGCACTTGGGTAGTTTTATTCAATATGGTTTAGATGAGCATGGTGATAGCGGCTATGCTTTCGCTGGGCCCGCTTTAAACAATATTTGGCCTAGGAGGTATTGGCCACCAAATGTTGATGCTAGCAATCACAACTATGAAAGTCCGGCTTACATCGGCAATAATGAGGATGGTTTTGGAAATAAAATTACGGTTTATGCGGTTGCAAACCCTTATGATACGGGTTTAGAACCCGAGATTATCCATAATAGGGCCACTGGCTATGGATTGGTGACTTTTAATAAAAAAGATAGAACCATTAAAACAGAGTGCTGGTCACGATTTGTGGACCCAACGCATGGAGATGAGGTGCAAAATTCGGGTTGGCCGATTACTATTGATCAATTGGATAATTATGGTAGGAAAGCCGAGGCATGGTTACCTGAAATTCAGATAACAGATGGTTCTACTCCAGTGCTTTCCATTTTTGATCAAAAAGAAATTTTGGTTTATAGCCTTCGTTTGGCATCATCTATTTTTAAACCTAAGGTTTTTGCTATAGGAAGATATACGATAATATTACATAACCCAGAAAGTGACAAAAAGAAGATTTTGGAAAATGTGGAAGCTAATAAAATCAATAACAAAACTATCAAAGTGGTTCTAAGCTAAGTAGGCTGTTTGAGAAAATAACAATTAAAATATCTTCTTAAGAAAAGGATCATAAATTAAAAAAAATAGGCTGTTTCATGAGCCATGAGACAGCCTGTTTATGATAATCTAAAGGGCAATTAAATAGGTGTTGATTTGATCTCATCTATCTATAAATTAACCTCTAATTCTAAAAGATTTCTTCGGATTTACAATCGATACGTTATAAATAGCTAAAACCGCCAAAGTAAAAGAAATTTACGCAGAGATCTCTAATTTATGAATGGCATTAGAGCATAAAAACCATGATGATTCTTAATGATGGGTAAGTTAAGAATAATGGCCAATGACGAAATGATCTCTTTTGCAGATGTTTTTTTCCAAAACAAAAGTAATAATATGGCAGGGAATATGCGCCGAGGCCGCAATAGCAAATCCCCATCCACCAAAAACGAGATGTTCATGCCCTTGAAATTAATTATTGAACTCTTAAATACATAGTTTATAACAGTAGTCTATAAAAAAGAGGAATTTTCAATGAAGTTAATTTAAAAGTTAAAATGTTATATATTAATATCCATGAACGATTTAATATATAACATCTATATTCATCAAAGCGTAGAATCTTTTTTTATTGCTAAGCAATTTCTTAAATTACAATTCCAAATTCATTTCATGAAATTAGATGCTGTAAATAAACACTTCAGTGTAATTGATCCAATTGCCCTTATCATAATTCTATTTTTACTTTCTAGTTCAATTCATGTTTTTGCTCAAACAGATCCATTTTATTTCAAGCATTTGACGAGTTCTAGTGGACTGTCTTCCAATAGAATCATTGCAATTCAAGAGGATAGCGAAGGATTTGTTTGGTTTGCAACCGGAGATGGGGTAAATCTTTATGATGGAAGTACAATTGAAGTTTTTGATCGGTATTTAACATGCATGGTCCTCGATCCTGCAACAAAAAATCTTTTGGTAGGTACTTCAAGTGGGTTAGAAATATTTGACAAAAATACTTGGAGTTTTAATCCTGTTAAAATAAAGAATAGCTTAGGCCATATATTAGATACTTTTCAAGTAAATACTTTATATCACGATGCAGATAATCAGTTGTTTGTTGGTGGTAATTCTTTTTATATAATCAATGAATCATTGACTGATTTTGTTGAATATCAACCTCCGACAGGCGAAAATGAGAAAAATTGGGAGATTACTACTATAAATCAAGTAGATAAAGATCATGTATTGTTAGGCACAAGAGATGGGCTTTGGCGATTGAATTTAGAATCGGGAAAATATAATAGAATATATCAAAATGAGAATTTAGGGATTATTAGTAAATTATTTGTCGATAGCGAATCAAACCTATGGATATGTACATATTCCAAAGGTATTGGTTTTGTAAAAGATGGTAATATAAACACGGATCCTATTTTTTACAATCAAGAAAATGGTTCTTTAATAAATAATCGGGTTATTGATATTTTGGAAGATGAACCACAGGTCTTTTTAATTGCAAATATTGAAGGAGGATTGGTTCGCTTTGATAAGAATAAAGAAAAAATTAACTTTTATCAGCCAGACATCCACGATGTCGGTAGTATAAATGGAAAGGCATTAACAGCATTGATGAAAGATAGTCATGATAATGTTTGGATTGGTACCTACAATAGTGGTGTAAACTTTATAGATAGACACCGAAAGAACTTCGAGTTTTATCAAATTAATTTTAAAGAGAATGGTCTGTTTAATAATAATATAAGAGCGCTATTTCAAGATTCAAAAGGAGAAATTTGGGTAGGCACCAAAGAAGGCGGTGGATTAAGTAAATTTAATCGTTCCGAAGGTACTTTCGTTCATTATCGTCCAGATCCTAAAAATTCATCGAGCCTTAGCGATGATTATGTACTTTGTATAGAAGAGCTAGATTCCACGCATTTATTGATTGGCACGTTAAAGAAAGGGATAGAAATTTTCAATAAGCAAACAGAGGTGTTTTCGCATACGATGTTGTACGATAACAATTCTGTTGCGAATATGGTTTATGCAATCCATAAAGATACAAATGATAAAATTTGGATTGATTATGGAACTTCGTTTTTTGAATTCTTTCCACAAACTAAAACTTACGAAAAAATTGAGGGTGTTGAATCTATAAAATGCATTATTGACGAAGATGAAAATCATATTTGGCTAGGAACAACTAATACAGGATTGTTTTTATTTAATACGAAAACAAAGGAAATAGAAAATGCGGGAATTGCTGCCAAAGAAATTAATGGATTGCAAAAAGATAGCCAAGGTAACTTGTGGGTTGCCACAAAATCGGGCTTGTTTTTAAAGAAAGTAAATGTAAATGCATTTCTAAACTTTACTATAGAAGATGGCTTAGCTAATAATCAGGTTTTAAGTCTGCAGGTAGATAATAATGATAATGTTTGGGCAAGTACAACTAATGGTTTATCAAAATATGACTACAATAACCAGAGGTTTTTTAATTATAATGTGCATGATGGTTTGCAAGGCAATGAATTTGAGCGCTATGTGTCATTAAAAACAGCGGATGGAGAATTGGTATTTGGTGGACGTAATGGTTTTAATATTTTTCATCCTGATAAAATTACCGAAGACTCAACTGTCTCAAATGTTATAATTACAAGCTTTAATCTTTTTAATAAACCGGTGACAATTGGGGGCGAAAATTCGCCATTAAAAAAACATATTTCTCAAACTGAAAGTTTAATTCTAAATCATGAGCAATCTGTAATAACCTTTGGATTTGTCGCTCTAAATTATTCGTATCCTGAAAAAAATCAATATGCTTACAAACTTGAAGGTTTTGACGATAATTGGAATTTTATAGAAAATAAACGTGAAGCTACTTATACTAATTTGCCTGCTGGAAATTATGTTTTTAAAGTAAAAGCCTCAAATTCCAATGCACTATCGAATACGAACTATAATTCTATCCAAATAAAAGTGCTGCCACCTTGGTGGAAAACAACTTATGCATACCTAGGGTATTTGTTTGTTATAATTCTTCTTTTAGCTACATTTTATTATTTTTTGTATGTCTATATGAAATTAAAAAACAATCTAAAACTAGAACAGATTGAAAAACAAACTAGTATAGAATTGCACCAAGCGAAACTTGAATTTTTTACAAATATCTCACATGAATTTAGAACGCCTTTAACTTTGATAATAAGCCCCTTAGACAAATTATTAAACTCAAATGTAAGCGATGTGAGTTTGCTAAGGCACTTAAAACTAATGCATTGTAATGCCAGCAGATTGTTACGCTTAATTAATCAGCTGATGGATTTTAGAAAAGTAGGAAAAGGGATGATGACTTTAAAGGCAATTAAATATGATATTGTAAAACTTACCAATGATATCGCAAAATCATTTGATTATAGAGCTGAAGAATTTTTAATAAATTATAACGTAATTAGTTCCGAACCAGAGATTTTTGTTTTCCTTGATTTAGAAAAGTATGATATAATTTTACATAATTTACTTTTTAATGCTTTCAAGTTCACCAAAGCTCATGGAAATATTACAATAGAGATTTGTGTACTTAACAAAAAAGGTAATCAATTTGTAGAAGTTCGTGTTATTGATGATGGAAAAGGTATTTCGGAAAATAATACGACTCAAATTTTTGAAGAATTCCATCAAATCGATGATGACATGAAAGGTACAGGAATAGGCTTATCGCTCACTAAAAAACTGGTGGAATTGCATAAAGGAACTATTCGAGTTGAAAGTACTTTAGAAAAAGGGAGTTGTTTTATTTTAAACTTGCCTCAAGGTAGCGATCATTTTAGTGATACAGAACTTTATGAGGTATCCAAAGATTATACATATAAGGTAGAGAATAGTAAACCAACCTTCTTTATTTCCAACCAAAATATAAACACTGAAATAAATACCACAAGAGATAAAAGTAAACCAGTAAAAATTTTATTGGTAGAAGATAATGAAGAGCTTCGTAATTATTTGAAAGAAAGCTTAGAGAGTGATTATACTATTTATGAAGCAATTGATGGTCTTGATGGAATAGCCGAATGCCTTAAAGTCGCTCCAGACTTAATTATAAGTGATGTGATGATGCCAAATAAAAACGGAATAGATATGTGTTATGAAATAAAGAACGACATTAGAATAAGTCATATTCCTATCATTTTACTGACAGCGCGAAGCTCATATGAACATAAAATTGAAGGTCTTAAAACCGGAGCGGATGATTATATAGAAAAACCATTCAATATGGAATTACTTCAAATAAAAATAACTAATCTTTTAGAATCTAGAAAAAATCTAAGAAAACGCTTTGAAAATGATATAAGTATGCAACCTCATGAAGTTTCAAACTCTTCTGCTGATGATAAGTTTCTCAATAAAGCTTTAGGAATTGTGGAAGAGCATTTTCTAGACAGTACGTTTAATGTTGATGATTTTATTAAAGAAATGGGCATGAGCCGAAGTAATCTTCATATAAAACTCAAGGCACTAACAAATAAATCAACTACCGAGTTTATTAGATCAATACGATTAAAGAAGGGAGCTGTTTTGCTTAAGGAGACCGATTTACCTATTTCTGAAATTGCTTATAATACCGGATTTACTTCACCAGGTTATTTCTCAAAGAGTTTTAAAAAACTTTTTGGTATTCTACCAACAGACTACAGAAATAATTAATTTTTTTATAGAAAAGTTGCGCAGTGGTCGATTCGTCTTTCAATAAAGAATTAAGGAATATAATTTATTGAATTATATAGAAGCTGTCCTAGGACTATTTATTTATTTATTGAGTTTGTCTATAAATCATGCAGAGCGAGCCCGTTGAAAAGTGTTTGAAACACAAATTTGTTGATGGGAATACGCTTTATGAGAGATGCGCTTCTATAGTGGAGATTGGCCTGCGTGGTTAATAATTTTGAATGGTTTAACTGTGTATCAGTTGCTTGTTAAAATAATTCCTATCTAAGCTATCTTTCTCGGACAATTAAGCATCTTAAAGGTTGCATAAAAACCCGAGATATATAAACTGTAAAAATGGCACAAAAACAATCTCAAAGATCATAATAATTCAGTGCATGGAATTCAAAATTAGCAAGAACATTTACTCAGAAAACTGATTCTAACCGGAATTATTTTTATTTACCCCCTTTATAGCCACAGTAAATTATTTCAAGAATATCCCGCAATTCCAAGGATTAAGGATCATTATGGGTAAACCTATTTTAAATTACCCAAACAAATCTTTTAAAGAGTTCCATCTTAAATTTAACAAGCAATTTATCTAATATAAATAAATATTTTAATCTAATTTAGAGAACACTCATACTCGATTGGTTGCAATATCATTTAGCGGCGAAATGGAATTCGCTGTGCTAAGTCTACTTATGTTCATTCGTTGATAATAATTTTTTCAATACGGGTTAGCTTTTCCTTCTCAATTAAAATAATCCAATAAAATGAACCATAAACTCTAATTTAGGTATACGTCTTTCGTAATTCAACTGAAGATTGAATTTATAATGACAATTATTTATAAACGAAGGAATATATAGGTGTGCTAATGTTAAATAATTTTCTGTAAAAAGATAGTATTGGTAAATAAAAACTCTTTAATAAAACATATGTATAAAAAAACGCACAATTGTATGCGTAATTGAACATGTGTCTCAATTTTAAAAACAATGCTACCATTGATTGTTTAAAAAAAACTATTACTTGTGATTGAAATTACGATATAATAAATGAGTGAAATGAATAAAAGTGCTAAGAAGCTTCTTTTAATAATAGCAGTTGTAGGAGTTTTATTTGTTATGGCAACATTGTTTTTTATTTCCTTGTTATAAGTTGGAAAGCAAAATGAAATAGATTAAACATAGTATTAAATGCTTAAAAAATTATATGAAAAATAAATATTCTACAAACGATACTAATTAAAATGTTGTCAGTTGGTATCTTTCTATAAAAGAAGACATGTGACAAATGACTAAAGGTAAGGGGCACTACGACCAGTAGTTTAGATAATTGGGTCAATTTTAAAAGCAGTGTGAATATCTTTTAAGGAATTATTAAAGAATAATTAAAAATGCGGAATAAAATTATTGACAATTTGAGCTCAAAGGATTATATGGCAGAGACAGGTGCTAATGGTGATTTTTTTGATTAGGCCTTCTATTAGTCTTGAGCCTTATAGAGATGAAATAGATTCCTCTTGAATTATGAAGGATTATTATTAAAATCCCTTTTAAGATAGAAGGAAACCCTTTTTATTAATTGGCAATCGATTGTTTTAAGAAAATAGATTTATTAACAAAATTAAAATCACTATGGAAAAATTATTTACTAAAAACTATAAACCCAAAAATAGGGTTTGTAATATTACTTCTTTCGTATTGTTGTTCTTTGCATGTTGCATGTTAGGTTTACCTGTATACGCACAGAGTCCAAGTAAAGTTTCTGGCACAGTAATAGATGAAGTTGGAATGCCATTACTGGGGGTTACGGTAATGGAGAAAAACACCAATAATGGTGTAGTTACCGATTTTGATGGAAATTATGAAATTTCTACCCGCTCTAATGATGCAACGCTTCTTTTTAGTTATGTCGGTTTTATTACTCAAGAAATTAAAATTAATGGGCAAAAGCAGATTAATGTTAATCTTAAAAATGACATAGCCGCTTTAGATGAGATAGTTGTAATAGGGTATGGAACTAGTAAAAAATCTGATGTTACGGGCAGCATTGTAAGTGTAAATCCAGAAAAAACTACAGATTTAAATAACACAAGTATTCTTCAATCATTGAAAGGTAGTGTGGCAGGTCTTAGTATAGGAACTCCAAACAGACCTGGTGAAGAACCGAGTTTTCAAATTAGAGGAGTCAATTCCATTGGATCCAGTTCAAAAAACCAGCCATTGATAGTACTTGATGGTGTTATCTATAATGGTTCGCTGGCTGGAATTAATCCCGCAGATGTCGCCTCAGTTGACGTTTTGAAAGATGCCAGTTCTGCTGCCGTATATGGTTCCAGGTCTGCCAATGGTGTGATCATTATTACCACTAAAAAAGGCCGATCTGAAAAGCCGATTTTTAATTTCAACACAAGCTATGGCGTATCTGACCCTGTTTCATTGATACCGGTTCTTAGCCCTGATCAATACCTTAAAAAAATTATTGACGTAAGAGTCGCCCAAGGGTTAGAAGCAAATCCTAACAACATAAGTGATTACCTTACCGTGACTGAAGCCAATAATCTAGCTGCCGGTAAAACTGTCGATTGGTATGATAGGTTAGTAAAAACATCATCTACCGAGACTTATAGTGGAAGCGTATCTGGTCAAACAGAGAACACAAATTATTTTATTTCTGGGCTTTATAACTCCCAAGAAGGTATTGTTCAAAATGATAATTTTGACAAAATTGCTTTAAGAGTTAACCTCTCACAAGACATTACCGATTGGTTCAAAATCTCACTCAAAACATCATATTCGTATTTGGATTATTCAGGTGTGCCCGTTTCTTTGGAATACGCGCTAAGCCCGTATAGCAGTTATTATGAAGGGGGTGGCAATAGTGGGGAGTTGGAATATTATCCTATGGAAGACCCTTATTTTCGTCATCCTTTTCTCAACCTTAGAATCGACGACCGCGATACCCGGAACAATTTATGGGGCTTGGTTTCTTCAGAAGTTGATGTGCCATTTATAGAGGGGTTGAAATATACCTTAAACTATTCCATGTCACAAGACATCAACAAAAGATTCCAATTTCAAGACAACACTTTGGCCATCGTTAAAAATGGATTGGCTTCTAAAAGAAATACCGAAAATTTTAGTTGGTTGTTTGACAACATATTGAACTATAATAGGACATTCAATCATATACATTCGGTGAGTGGGACATTCTTGCTCAGTAGGGAATACAGAAATACGTCTCAAACGTATGCGGAATCAAGTGATTTTTTCAGTCAGGTGCTTGGATATAATAGTCTAGAGCTAGGAAAGGTGAAAGATAACTCATCTGCCTTCGGCGAGCAGAACCAAAACGCCATAATGGGGCGGGTAGGTTATGTGTATGACGAAAGATATGCAATTAATACCACCATGAGGAGGGATGGTTTTTCTGGTTTTTCTGAGGGCAATAAGTATGCAACTTTTATTTCAGGAGGTTTTTCATGGAATATGGCCAACGAGAAATTTTTGGAAAATAGTACCTGGATAGATGAACTGAAGCCAAGGCTTTCTTATGGGGAAAGTGGCAATCAGGCCATCGGAAGATATCAGACTCTAGCGAGGATGAGCGCAGACAGATCCTATGTGTTTGGGGATGGAGCAGGTACATCTATCGGAGTTTACACCAATTCATTGGCCAATAAGAATCTTGGATGGGAAACTACAACCGTAAAAAACTTTGGGGTTGATTTTAGTTTTTTCAAGGCAGGATTGAGTGGTAGCATAGATTATTACGACTCCAAAACCGAAGATATTTTATTAACACGGAGTATTCCCGATATAAGTGGATTTAGAACAGTTTTGACAAATATTGGCGGTGTAGGAAACAAAGGTTTCGAACTCGCTTTAAACGCAAGGCCTTATAGCAACGATGATTTTAGCTGGAATCTTGGTTTTATATTTGATTTGAATAGAAATAAAATAGAAAGTCTTTTTGGAGTGGATGGTGACGGTGATGGTATAGAAGATGATGACATTGCCAATTCTTGGTTTATTGGAAAACCCTATGGAGCAATCTATGGGTATGGTATTGATGGTATTCATCAGACCAATGACACTGATATCCCTGACGGCTACCAACCTGGTGACTTTAGAATAGTCGATTATAATAATGATGGCAAATTAAGCTCAGATGATCGGCATATTTTAGGATATAATGCACCTAATTATTCCTTTAGCGTCTCCAACACAGTTAGTTATAAAAACTGGTCACTTTATGTCATGATAAATTCTATACAAGGTGGAGGTAAGGAAAATTATTATGTGGGCAACAATATTATGGGACATAATCCCAATGCCACTTTTCCAAGTTGGTCAGAAAGGTTTAGCTTTCCTCAAATGGATTATTGGACACCAGACAACCCCTCCAATACTGCGTCAAGGGTTACTTATGTGCCTACTCGAAGCCATCCTTATTTGGAAGATCGGAGTTTTGTAAGGATTCAAGATGTGGTCTTATCCTACACCTTCGATGGAGGCTTATTGGATAATCTCAAACTCCAAAATATGAGGCTATACGTTACAGGAAAAAATCTATATACATTTACTAATTGGACGGGGTACGACCCAGAGAATGCAACTACGATAAATAATTTCCCCATGTTGCGTACTTTTAGTTTGGGGTTAGATGTTAAATTTTAAAAAAAGAAATTATGAAAAATTCAATAAAAATATTAATCTCGTTTGTTAGGTGTTTAGCCTTTGCCTTACTTGTTATATCTTTTTCTTCTTGTGATAAAGATGTTTTGAATGAAGAACCCAAAGATTTCCTTTCCCCCACTAATACCTTTATCAATAAAGCGGGATTTGAAGCTGGACTAACCGCTCTATATGCAAATGCAAGAGTAATAATGCTTGGAACATCTGGTGATCTTTCTCAAAAAAGTTTTCAAGTTCATTACGGACAAGGGACGGACATTGGATATCATATTGATGAAAAAAATTATATTACCGATTATACGATCATAAACAGTGACAATGATACAGCACTATTTTTTTGGCAGCAATATTATAGTTTAATAAAGGATGCCAACGTCATAATTTCAAGAGCGGAAGGTGGAAATGTTGAATGGGCATCGGAAGAGGAAAAAAATAGTGTAGTTGCAGAAGCCAAATTTTTTCGAGCATTTGGTTATCGGCTTTTAGTTTGGTATTATGGTGATGTTCCATTGGTAAAGGAAGAAATCACATCCGCAAAATTTGATTTTGTGAGAAGTCCTGCTACGGAGGTGATCGCTTTCATATTAGAAGATCTTGAATTTGCATCAGAAAACCTGCCTGTCAATAATCCTCATGGAGCAAGATTTTATAAAGCCGCTGCAGATTATTTGCTTGCCGAAACCTATAATGCCACAAAACAATGGGACAAAGCCATAGAGGCTGCCAATAGGATTATAGACGATGGACAATACGATTTGATGTACAGCCGGTTTGGGTCAATGAGCGATAAGCCTGGAGACGTCTATTGGGATTTGTTTAGATATGGCAACCAAGATAGGTCTACCGGAAATACAGAAAACATATTCGCTTGGCAAGTTGAATATAATGTGGATGGTGGACATTTTAACATGACAGAAAGGTCTTGGGGGCCTTTCTTAGAAAAACTAAAAACCCCAGATAACATGCAGGCCATTTTAAAGAACGATTTATTGGGAAGACCGGTATCATTTATTCGTATTACTCCATATGTAGAAATAGATATGTGGAATGATTTTGACAATGACATGCGAAATTCAGAGTATAATGTTCAAAGGAAATTTTACATTAACAATCCAGAATCAGCTTATTTTGGTGATCAAATAGCGGCCACACCAGATAACCATGTTAGGAATATGTACCCCTATTTTAAAAAATTTACGATGCCTTATGGCCATCCTCAGGGTTATGATACAGAGGGTAGGATTTATAACGACTGGTACGTTTTTAGGGTAGCGGGTGTTTACCTCTTACGTGCGGAAGCTTATTTGGGCAAAGGGGATAAATCACAGGCTGCTGCTGATCTCAATGTGCTACGCGTAAGAGCTCACGCTAAACCAGTGTTGGCGGGAGAGGTCGACATAGATTATATTTTGGATGAACGGTCTCGCGAGCTTTTGGGTGAAGAACACAGAAGGGTTTCACTAAACAGACTTGGCAAACTGGTAGAGAGAACTCAGTTGTACAATCCCGTTTCTGGTCCAACCATACAGAATTTCAATGCCTTATTGCCAATTCCACAAAATGAGATTGATGCGAACAATGAAGCCGAGCTTACACAGAATCCAGGCTATTGATTAGTTTTAATGTAAAAAAATGCATGAATTTATCCAGATGAAGAAAATAACCCGCTCGCTACCCCTTTTATTAACGTACATGCTGCTAAGTTGCGGAGCACACGAAATGAAAACGTCTGTTAAAAGCGAGGATAAAAAACCAAATGTGGTGTTTATAGCGGTAGATGACTTACGCCCCGAACTAGGGGCTTATGGTAATAATATTGTAAAAACGCCCAATATCGACAAGCTGGCCGCCAACGGTACGACCTTTATCAATCATTATGTACAAGTACCTACTTGTGGGGCCAGCAGGTATAGTTTAATGACTGGGATGCGACCGCATATTCAAAAACAACTTTCCAATAATGCTTTTATAACCGGCACTGCCAACAAGCCGGAAGGGGAACGTCCAGAGTCCTTCATTCACCAATTACGTAGAAATGGTTACCGTACTGTAGGAATTGGTAAAATAAGCCATTCCCCAGATGGACTGATATATGATTATGAGGAACAGCCTTCAGATAAAATGGAGCTGCCTTATAGTTGGGATGAATTTCTTTTTGATAGTGGTAAATGGGGCACTGGCTGGAATGCTTTTTTTGCTTATGCCAATGGTGAGAACAGACAGAGCATGAACCTGCAGGTGAAACCATATGAGATAGGAGAGGTTGATGACAAAGGATATCCTGATGGGCTGACGGCCGACTTGGCTGTTTCAAAATTACGTGAATTGAATAACAACAGTGAACCTTTTTTTTTGGGTGTTGGTTTTATAAAGCCACATTTACCTTTCAATTCCCCAAAAAAGTATTGGGACCTTTATGTTAGAGCCGATATGCCATTAACACCAAATCCTTTTATACCAAAGAATGTAAATAAAGCAAGTCTTCACAACAGCGGTGAGTTCAATAGTTATAAATTAACGGATGAGATTCCAAGTTTATCAAACCCTGTTAGTGATAATTATTCGAGAAAACTTGTCCATGCCTATTATGCAGCGGTTAGCTATGTTGATGCGCAAATTGGTAAAGTTTTAGATGAAATTATCGCCTTGGATCTCGAAGATAATACCATCGTTGTTATATGGGGGGATCATGGTTGGCATTTGGGAGAAGATCTTGTTTGGGGCAAGCATACCCTTTTTGATGTAGCATTAAAAAGTCCTTTAATAATAAAAGTACCTGGAACTAAATCCGTAGATCGTAGGGTGACTTCAATCGTGGAAACGGTGGATATTTACCCCACATTGCTTGAATTGTGTGGGGTTAATTCTCCCGGTCAATTGGATGGTGAAAGTTTTGCACAAAGTTTTGAAAAACGTAATTTAGAACAAAAAAATGTGGCTTATAGTTTTTTTAACGAAGGAATATCGGTCAGAACAGACCGGTACCGTCTTACGAAGTATTGGAGAAATGATGAACCAACAATAGAATTATACGACTATAAAAATGATCCTTGGGAAACCCAGAATATAGCCATTAAAAAACCAAAACTAGTGCAAAAATTAATGCCACTTTTGGAACTTGGAAATACCGGCCTGTATGGACAGGCAAAATAATATTTGTTTTGACAGCATGGTCGTGCACTATTGGAAACATGTTCAAAGTTGGAATCACATAAAAGTTGAGGTGCTTCAATAATAACAATAATGAAGCCAATTCAGAATAATCTAAAATTAATACATGAAAAAATCATAAGAGTTTAAATAGTCAAATTTTATAAGTTGGCAGATGATTTTCATGATTCTTTTACATGTTTTTTTTCTCAAGTTTCCATAAAATTCACTCAAAAGGGTTTAATACTAATTATAATAATGCTGCTTGGCTGGTCATGAAATTATTAACGTATTTTAAATAATTTCCTTTTAAGTGCCTTTGGTCATAAGCTAAAGAATTGAGATTTGGAAGTGCGAACATTTCGCGATAAGCACCCGTAATAGGGAGTAGTATATAATATCTCACAGTTAAAACTTTTGTTATTTAACATTACAGCCGGCATAAAGGATATTTTTCTAATATTTGGTCTGGAGTGCTTGCGCCAAATCATTCTAATACGAGACATTTAAAAATCATTAATAATAGCAATTGGAATGGCTTTGAATGAGGGGAAGATGAAATTCTCATAAAAAAAATTAATGGACTGAATGGCAGTTCAAAATAAGAAATTTAACCTTCTAGGAACTTATAATTATAGATGTTATGATTTTTAAAAATGAACTTCTAATCTTTTGCACTGGCAAAATGTATATAAATTATCTTCTAATATTTTTCTTTGCTCTTTCGCCTATTATTTCGAATTCACAAGAACAAAGAGACTTACTACAGCAACAATTACAAGAGCATCCTATTTCTACCTGGAAGGGATTACATTTAAAAAATTTTAATGCGGATTCTATTGGTAAAAAGTTAAACGAACTGCCAGAAAATCTTAAAGAGCAAATAAAAGAAGATGCGAAAGCGGCTTTAAATTATGATTGGCCAGTCATTCCTGCAACATCTTATCTGGAATTTGTACGTTCTGGTGATAGAGGAGTCATGGAACAATACTACAGAAAAAGAAACGAGGTTTTAAAAAATTTAATCCTTGCCGAGTTATTGGATCGCAAGGGGAGATATTTAGACGCCATTATAAATGGAAGTTGGGCGCTCTGCGAACAATCTTCTTGGGTTTTATCTGCTCATTTGCCGCTTCAGAAAACAGGTGCAGGAATCCCAGATGTCCAAGATCCTATTTTAGATTTGGGCGCAGGGGAAATTGCCGCAAATTTAGCTTGGGTATACCATCTTTTTGGAAAAAAGCTTGAAGGGATTTCTCCACTTCTCAATGAACGGATAGTATTAGAAATAGACAAAAAAATTATTCAACCCTATGTGCAACGCAATGACTTTGGTGGATGGGATTTGAAGAACACCCCTTTGTAAATAATTGGAATCCGTGGGTAAATTATAATGTTGCCTTGAGTACAGTTTTATTGGGAGATGCCGTGAAAGCCGATTTAAAAGAAAAGGTTTTAGCAAAAACCATGAGGTCTGTAGATAATTTTATCAATTACTATAAACAGGACGGAGCCTCTGAAGAGGGGCCTAATTATTGGAGCCATGCCGGTGGTAAACTACTGGAGTATCTAGAATTTCTAAAAAATGTTTCTAGTGGTGCTATTAATCTCAGTAATGAGCAAATCATCCAAAACATTGGCACCTACATTATGGATGTGCATATCGATGATCAATTTTACGTGAATTTTGCAGATTCTTCGGTACGGGTTCAACCCAATCCAGCTCTAATATATCGTTATGGCTTTTACATTGACCATCAGGAATTAGTGGAATTTGCATCTTTTGTTGCAAAAAGCACTCAATTTTTTGACAATCCAATTGTTGGTTCCTTAAATTATTCCTTGCATAATCTTCAGGTATACGAGGCCCTTCAGGAAGTCATTCCAGATAAAAAGAACAAATTATTGTCATGGTTTGATGAAACGGGGTTGGTCATAGCTAGAACCAATAAGGATGGAGAAAAAGGTTTCTTCTTTGCTGCTAAGGGAGGCCATAACAACGAGAGTCATAATCATAATGATGTCGGTTCCTTTATCTTATATCATCAAGGGAAGCCTTTGCTGATAGATGTGGGCGTGGAAACATATTCAGCGAAGACCTTCGGTAAAGATAGATATGAGATTTGGGCTATGCAATCTGATTATCATAGTTTGCCAATAATAAATAATACGTCCCAAGCATATGGCAAAAAGTTTATCGCTCAAGATATCTCCATGAAAAACACCAATTCTAGCTTAAGTTTTTCCCTAGATATTTGCGCCGCATATCCCAAAGAAGCACAATGTAAAAGCTGGATAAGAAATTTCACGTTGAAAAGGAAACAGCCTGAATTGATAATAAAGGATGTGGTTCAATATAATGAAATTGAAGAGCCTGCTATTCATAATTTCATGCTGGCGTCACCACCTAAATTATTGGAAAAGGGGAAAATACTTTTAAAACAAGATAATGGAACTCAGGTCGTCTTTTACTATCCTTCCGATAAATTCGATTATGATTTTGAAGAAATTGTTTTAGAGGATAAAAAATTGAAGAATGACTGGCAACAGGATAAATTATACCGGCTGGTTTTAACCTCCAGGAATGTTGATCAATTACAAGAAACCTCGAGTTTCCGGATCCTTGTAGAGCATTAAAATAAAAATTAAATAGAAAAGTGAGATATTACCTACGAATGATTTTTCTATTCCAGGATAATTAATCTAATAAAAGTAATAATAGTCATTGTTAGCATTAAATATTACTAAGTCTATGATAGCTATAATAAAATCGAAATTATCTGTTAAGAGCATTATTACGTTTATATCAATATATGGTTTCGCCATTAGCGCGATTCATGCTCAGGAATATGATTTTCAGAAATTAAGATCTCATGTGGCTAACAGCCAAAGTACAAAACTCGAAGCTGTTAAAATTATGGATACATGGGTTAGTGCTCAAAATGCCGATGGTAGTTGGTCAGATATGCAATACGAAAAGGTTTCTTTAAATGCCTTTCTTAATAATAATCACTTACATCGTTTATGGCATTTAGCAGCAGCTTGTACAACTCCTGATCATAAAAAATACAATAATGTAGCTTATAAACAAGCAATAAAAAATGGATTAAAATTTTGGTTCGATTCAAAGACCGTAGATACCAATTGGTGGTTTAATAAAATTTATTTTCCACAACGTTTAGGGGAGATCCTTATTTTCATGCGAGAATTTGAAGGGTTTATACCTAAAGAAACCGCCCTTGGAATTGACGAGCCTGAAATTTTATCATTATTTACACCTACAGAAATAAAAGACATTACATCGTTTAGTACGGGCGCCAACGCTACTGATATTGCGTTACATTATGTGTATAGGGGTTTGCTTACCGAAAACGGAAAACTCTTAGAAGAGACAAAGGATAAATTAGAATCGATTTTAGCTACTAACATCAAAGCGGACATGGTGTATCAGGATCATGGTCCACAAATAATGATAGCTAGTTATGGACCTGTGTTTTGTGACGGCTTAATCAGGTTAGCTTCTTATTTGGCAAATTCGCCGGCCGCTTTTGATACGAAAAATAAGAACTTCTCAAAGGTGTTAAATTTTATTCGTGACACCCAATCATCATCAATCCGTGGAAGCTCATGGGATTTTAGTACTGTAGGCAGGGGTATTAGTCGTTACAATGAAACTCGGGCTGGTATGGGATATCTTCAAATTCTGGCAGATTATATTGACCCTGAAAACAGTGCAGAGTATTTAGATGTGCTCGGAAGAGTAAAAGGTAATTACCCACCTAATTATAAAGTTCGTGAGTTTAACAAGCATTATTGGGTATCCGACTATACTCAGCATTCACGAAGTGGTTATTTATTTACAGTGCGCAATACGTCTACCCGAACGGCAGAAGGAGAATCAGGAAATGATGAAAATTTAAAAGCCAATTACCTGTCCTATGGGGCCACTTTTATGGCCATTGATGGGGATGAATATTTCAACATTATGCCTGTATGGGATTGGTCCATGATTCCGGGTACAACATTTCCATATACACAAAAATTCCCAAAAAGAGAAAAATGGGGTGCCAACTTAGGTAACTCAACTTTTGTTGGTGGTGTTTCGGACGGGAAATATGGTATTTCAGTCTTAGATTTAGATGCCATGAATATAACTGCAAAAAAGAGTTACTTTCTTTTTGATGATGAAATTGTCTGTCTAGGTGCTGGAATAGTGGATAATAGTAATAGAGAAGTGCTAACAACTATTAATCAAACTTGGATGAATTCACCTTCATATTACCAGGAAAGAGCTAAAGACTCAGAAACGAAGTCCGATCTAAGTACAACTGAATATCATAATTCGAATTTGAAATACATTCGTAATGGTAAATTTGGTTACTATTTTCCAAATGAAAGTTCTGTAAAATATACAATGCAATCAAAAACAGGTTCTTGGTACGACATTAATAAACTTGAAGATTCTACCAGAATCGAAAAGGGAAATGTGTTTTCATTATGGATAGATCATGGTATCAACCCCGATAATGGGTCATACAGTTATATAATAGTCCCAAATATAGACTCTGAGAAAAAAGCGAAGGGTTATGACATGAGAGCTTTGGATATTATTGAAAATACAGCGCAAATTCAAGCGGTGTTTCATAAAAAACTAGATCAGTTACAAGCCGTGTTTTATCAAGCAGGAACAATCAGTTTTCAAGGAATAAGTATTACAGTTAATAGGCCTTGTGCCCTGATACTTAAACAAGGAAAAGTGGTTACAATCTCAAATCCGTCACAAACGTATTCAAATGTTTTGGTACGTATAAAAAGTAAGGATAAAACGTATTCTGAAATTATAGAATTACCAACAAATGACCATATGGAAGGTACCTCGGCTACGATTAATTATCAAATTCCTTAAGAAAAAATAAACATTTAAAAACCAATTAAATAATTAATTAGATATGAAAAAATTTTTGAGTTATATGTGTGTTTTGGCGATAGTTGTTAGTTGTGCCAACGTGAAAAAGGAAAATGTAAAATCTGAGAACAAAAAAACCTTGGATTTTATCACAAAGAGACTTAATTATACTTTGGAAAGTCAGCCTGATCCAACTAAAATCCCCAGAACCTTAACGAAAGATGGGAATTTACAAACGGTGGGGAAATACGATTGGACCAGTGGATTTTTTCCAGGGAATTTATGGTATATGTATGAGTTGACCAAAAATGAAAAATGGAAAAATGAAGCGATAAAAAGAACGGAAGTTTTGGATACTATTCAGTATTGGACCGGAAATCATGACGTAGGGTTTATCATGTATTGCAGCTATGGTAATGGACTTAAATTTGGTAATCAGGATCAATATAAGGATATTCTGGTTCAAGCGGCCGAATCATTAAGTGATCGCTATAACGAAACAACTAAGACAATAAAATCATGGAATCGTCAAAAATCTTGGGATGGTAAAACCGTTTGGGAATATCCAGTGATCATAGATAACATGATGAACTTAGAATTGTTGTTTGAAGCCAGTAAGTTAAGTGGGAATTCAAAATATAAAGATATTGCTGTGAAACACGCCGAAACCACAATGAAAAATCATTATCGTGAAGATTACTCTAGTTATCATGTGATCAATTATGATACCGTTACTGGAGCTGTTCTTGATAGAAAAACAGCGCAAGGTTTTGCTGATGAATCTTCTTGGTCACGAGGACAAGCTTGGGGATTGTATGGATATACAGTTGTTTACAGATATACAAAAGATCAAAAATTTCTTGATTTCGCTGATAACATCGCGAACTACATCATCAATCATCCCAATCTTCCTGAGGATATGGTTCCGTATTGGGATAATAACGCTAACAGTCCTGATCTTCAGCCAGAGTGGAATTATAATAAAGCCGATTTCCCTGTGATTCCACGTGATGCTTCAGCTGCTGCAATTACGGCATCTGCGTTATATGAATTGGCAGGATATTCCAAAAATAAGGTAGCGTTATTAAAAGCTGCCGATAAAATTCGTGAATCACTATCATCTCCCGCCTATATGGTTGAAAACAGCAAAAACAAATACTTTATTTTAGACCATAGTGTTGGGAGCATCCCTCACGGTGTAGAGATTGATGTGCCGTTAGTTTATGCTGATTATTATTTTTTAGAAAGCCTGTACAGGAAAAGAATGATAGACAAAAAGCAAGCATTTTAGTAATATTTAATAACTATAATAACGGTGCTAAGTTTTTTTATATGAAAGCAAAGCCATCAGAGGATCTTAAAGAACGTGAAACAACCAGCTAAAAAATTGATTTTGAACAAATTGAGTAGACATAAATAGCTGAAAACAAGTGGCAATGGAAAAGTATTCACTTGACGCAAAGTATTATCAATATCACTTTGAAATAATCGCATCTATTAATGAGCTTAAGCAGTGAATATGAAAGCAAATGTATTCACGAAGAATCTATGAACTTATCTTTTATGCCAAAGCTTAAAAGTGTGGAGGAAAAAATTTGAAATAGGCTTATATCTCTTTTTTCAATTTTGACTGTATTAAACATCTAAAATTGCCTAAGGGCTAACGTCTATTATAATAATTAAAGAGATGAAATATGATACCGAAACATTTAGTGCCTTCATTACTGTTAATTTTAATAGCTGTTACAAGCTGTAAACAAGAAGTCAGAAGGAAAGTTGATAAGCAACAAGTAACAATTGATGCGCTAATGAAAATGCGATATGAAAAACTACTTCACTACCCCTTAGATTCTACAGCATTTCCACGTAGCTATTCCATTTCAAAAAATGAGATACGAAAGGTGCCGTCCAAAGATTGGACCAGTGGTTTTTTTGCCGGAAACCTCTGGTTAATTTATGAATTAACCGGAAACCAAGCTTATAAGAATCAAGCCGAAAAATGGACTGCTTTTATGGAAAAGGAAAAATTTAATAATAGAACCCACGATATGGGCTTTAAGGTATTTTGTAGCTTTGGTAATGGCTTAAAGGTCGAAGGCAGTCAGAATTATAGAGACATTATTGTTGAAAGTGCTAAAACCATGAGTACGCGGTTCAATGAAAAAGTAGGAAGTATTCGTTCGTGGGATTTTAATAAGAAAATATGGCAATATCCTGTGATTATCGATAATATGATGAATTTAGAGTTGCTCTTTGAAGCCACTAAGATTTCAGGAGATAGCACCTTTTATAAAACAGCAGTGTCGCATGCAAATACGACACTTGAAAATCATTTTAGAAAAGACAGTACCTGTTATCATGTGGTGGATTATGATACCGTTTCAGGTCAGGCCAGAATGAAAGTTACCCATCAAGGATTTAATGATGAATCATCATGGGCACGTGGGCAAGGCTGGGCTATTTATGGTTTTACCATGGTCTATCGCTATACAAAGGACGAAAAGTATTTGAAACAGGCTAAAGCAACCGCGGCCTTCTTTCTAAACCATGAAAATTTACCAAAAGATGGAATTCCATATTGGGACTTTAACGATCCTTCCATTCCAAATGCACCAAAAGATGTATCTGCAGCAACTCTAGTTGCTTCCGGGTTGGTTGAGCTTTATGAGCACACAAAAGATGAAGTGTATTTGAATTATAGCAAAAAAGTAATCAACAGTTTAAAGTCACAAAAATATATGTTATCTAAAAATGTAGAAGCGCCTTTCATCTTAGATCACAGCACAGGAAATTGGCCCGAAAGTGACGAAATAGATGCACCTATTGTCTATGGCGATTATTACTTTTTAGAAACGCTGTTAAGATTAAAAGCAATATAAAACAACGATTAAATAATACATTTTGTTAGATACTCATAAAAAGATTCCTGTAATGACCCACTTATTTTTAAATTCTCTCCAATAATAGAAAAAGTGGTGTTAATAGAGGAAAATAGGACGTGGATAGATAGATGATCGCTGAGGTTGTGTTTGACGTAAGGATAGATAACTCTAGGGTTTTTTGGAACTAACCAGAAATGTCCGCTGTTTAAATTTTTCCAAGTAGCTTGAGATAAATATTAGCTCCGAAAAAAAACATTTCCAGAAGAAATGAAATAGAGTGTAATTATTTTAATCACAATGAAAATCAGGAATTAATAAAATTTTAAAACTATAAATCACTAATCAAATGAAAAAAGTATACTTATTCACAATTCAAATAATAATTCTTACATTTTTGTTCTCTTGCAAATCATACCAGCCAAGCCAAGAGAAAAAACCTATGGCAAAGCATGTGATCCTCATAGGATCGGATGGCTTTGGAGCATATGCTTTTGAAAAAGCCAAAGTTCCTAATCTTCGAAAAATGATGAAAAACGGTTCATATTCACTTGAGGCCAGATCTGTTTTACCGTCCTCAAGTGCAGTAAACTGGGCTTCGATGATTATGGGTTCGGGACCTGAGTTGCATGGCTATACGGAATGGGGGAGCAAGACTCCCGAATTGCCTTCTAGGATAATTGGTAAAGGTGGCATCTATCCAACTGTTTTTAGCCTTATTGATGAACAAATGCCAGAAGCCAAAAAAGGAGTCGCCTACACATGGGGAGGTATTGGCTACCTTTTCGAAAAGCAAATGGTTGATCTTGATTTTAATGGAAAAACAGATGAAGAAACCAAGAAAAAAGCATTGGATTTTATTATAAATCAAGAACCTGCTTTAACTTTTATCCATTTTACTGAGCCTGATGGCGCTGGTCATGAAATAGGCCATGATACTGCTGAATATTACCAGGCAGTAGAAGAAATTGATGCTTTGGTGGGTGACATTTTGAAAAAGCTTGAAAAAGCGGGGATGATGGACGACACTGTTATAATTTTTAGTTCAGACCATGGTGGCATTGGAAAAGGTCACGGTGGAAAAAGTTTGAACGAAGTAGAAATTCCTTGGATTATTTATGGAAAAAATGTTGCAGCCAATGGCAAACTTGAAACCAGTATTGTAACTTATGATACGGCCGCCACCATTGCTTATATTTTAGGATTGGACATGCCGAGCTTTTGGAGAGGAAAACCCGTCAAAAATGTTTTTTTTAATAATGACAATTAAATTAGAAGTTTCATTTTTAATAATTGCACTTTAGGTTTTCTGGAAGTTAATTAGAGATACCAGGTTATGCTTTAGGTGGAAAGAGCAAAATATATAGTATGGAGAGAAGATTAATTCTGTTTCAGGTTTTCAAATATCTTAAAAAACAATCAACATGTTTAAAAATAAATTTCTAAATTTTTTAATCTTTGCGATTGCAATGACTGCATACCCGCAGTACCAACCAGAATTTTCTACCGCTGGATTTTTTGAACTTAAAAACTCCAACCGGGAATCTTTCTCAATGAATCCCGCTTGGCGCTTTAATAAAGGAGCTGTTGCAGATGCCGAAAAGATCGATTTTGATGATCGTTCCTGGCCCGTTGTAAACCTTCCTGACGGCATTGAATACCTGCCTCAAGAAGCCAGTGGTGGCGTCAATTATCAAGGAGAAGTGTGGTATCGCAAGCACTTTAATCTAGATGAAGGGCTGAAAGGGAAAAAGTTGTTTTTCCATTTTGAAGCCATCATGGGAAAATCAAAAATATATGTCAATGGAAAGTTATTAAAAGAGCATTTCGGAGGATATCTACCAATTATCATTGATGCCACAGATGCTCTAAACTGGAATGAAGAAAATGTCATTGCTGTCTGGGCCGATAATAGTAATGACGCTGCCTATCCGCCTGGAAAACCGCAGGAATTACTAGATTTCTCTTATTTTGGAGGTATATATCGGGATGTCTGGCTCGTTTCCCATAACTCAATTTATATTACTGATCCCAATTTTGAAAAAAAAATTGCGGGCGGGGGAATATTGGTTGCCTATCCTGAAGTTTCAGATAAAAGTGCCACTGTTTTCTTAAAATCTCATCTTCGGAATGAGTTTTCAGAAAATTTCAAAGGAAAAATAACTTATGAAATTTTTGATCTAAAAGGCAAAAGAATCAAAATAAAGCAGATAGATTTTAGTTTGGATAAAGATTCCGAAGCACATTTCGATTCAGAAATAATGATTAAAAATCCACGACTTTGGGCTCCAGAAGATCCACATTTGTACAATTTGCATGTCACTGTGACAGATAGAAACGGAAAAACCGTGGATGGATTAAGAAAGCGTATCGGCATCCGCAGCCTGGAGTTTAAGGGCAAAGACGGGTTTTGGCTAAACGGTAAACCTTATAGCAAGCCTATTATGGGAGCTAACCGCCACCAAGATTTTGCGGTGGTCGGCAATGCCGTACCCAACAACACCCATTGGAAAGACGCTAAAAAGTTAAGAGACGCAGGATTTACATTGATCCGTAACGCCCACTATCCTCAGGATCCTGCCTTTATGGATGCAGCCGATGAGTTGGGTCTCTTTGTAATTGTAAACACTCCAGGGTGGCAGTTTTGGAATGAAGATCCGGAGTTTGGCGAAAGGGTATATCAAGACATCCAAAATATGATGCGTCGTGATCGTAACCACGCCAGTCTTTTTTTATGGGAGCCACTTCTAAATGAAACCTGGTATCCTGATGATTTTGCAAGAAAAGCCTCTGAAATCACCAAAGAAGAATTCCCATATGCGAATTCCTATGCCGCCAGCGATGCGAATGCCCGTGGGAGTGAATATTTTCCAATTCATTATGGTCATCCTTCCTCTGATGGTCATTATGGTGTGGGACAGATGGATCCAAAGATTACTTATTTCACACGAGAATGGGGCGATAACGTCGATGATTGGAGTTCCCATAACTCAAACAGCCGAGTATCCCGAGACTGGGGAGAGTTACCCATGCTGATCCAAGCGCAGCACTATGCTAATCCTGATTATAAAACAACTAGCTATGACGAACTTTTTAAAACCGGAAAACAACACATAGGTGGAGCGTTATGGCATCCTTTTGACCATCAGCGTGGATACCATCCCGATCCATTTTATGGCGGAATTATGGATGTGTTTCGGCAACCTAAATATTCCTATTATATGTTTATGGCGCAGCGGCCTAAAGAAAAAAGTAACCTTATAGCTGAAACTGGTCCCATGGTATATATTGCTAATGAAATGACACCATTTTCCTCATCAGATGTTACTGTATTTTCCAATTGTGATGAAGTGCGCCTTACTGCCTTCAAGGACGGAAAAATTTTCACGTATAAAAAGGATGAAAACAGAAAAGGAATGCCTTCACTTCCCATTGTATTTAAGGATGTTTACAACTTCATGGACATGAAAGCCAAAAACCGTAATAAAAAAGCACAGGAGGTTTTTTTAAAAGCCGAGGGTTATATCGATGGAAAATTGGTTGCCACAGATACGGTGCGTCCTGCTTTGAGACCGAGTAAGATTAAGTTGTGGTTGGACAATGAAAACGTGAGTTTAAACGCCGATGGATCGGATTTCGTGACAGTCGTTGCCGCAGTGACCGATGATCAAGGTAATATTAAGCATTTAAACAATAGTGTTTTAAAATTCGAAATTTCTGGAGAAGGTGAAATTTTAGGGAATGAAGCATTCATCGCAAATCCCCAAAAAATAGTATGGGGAACGGCTCCTGTTTTAGTGAGATCCAGCACAAATCCAGGAAAGATAACCCTAACGGCTTCGATAAACCTAAAAGGATCACAACGTCCCATTTCGGGAGAATTGACTTTTGAGAGTATACCAGCACCTAAAGAAATGATCATGAAAGTTTCGGAAATGGAGGCTTACGGAAAGTATAGGCGGGAGAGACAAGAAAGACCTCATCAAGAAAATGAAGATCTCCAAAAGAGAATTGAAAACCTCCAACAAGAGTTGAACAGGATAAAGTTGGAGAAAATAGAACAACAACAGGAAGAATTTGGGGAACAAAGGAATAATTAACTCAAATAATAAAAGTTAAACCTGTTATTTTTTACCACAGGCGTTTTTTAGTTTGAAAAAAAATTTCCCTAAGACGAATGAAAGATCGGTTGATATATGTTACTGGAAATATAATCGAAGTTTTCATTTCTCTAATATCCATACTGGATTCACTTTAGTAATTTTAAAATATTTTATAACTAACATTAAAATAGTATGACTAATAAGCGTGCATTTTTTGTATTGATTATGATAATATCTTCAGTATATTTTAATCGAGCTACGGCTCAGAATAATATAGATTCTTTAGAAAGGCATTGGAAACCCAATGTTGAAAAAATTCGAATTATATCCTACAATATATTTAATGGTTTTAATTGGGGAAAAGATGCAGAAAGGAGAGAACGTTTCACTAATTGGGTTAAAAATCAAGATCCAGAGGTTTTGGCAATGCAAGAGCTCAATAATTTTACAAAAGAAAGTTTAACTGAATTAGCTAAAGAATGGGGACATCCCTACGCTGAGATTATCAAAGAAGACGGCTATCCGGTTGGATTAACTTCAAAAAAACCAATTATTGTAAAAAATAAAATTATTGAAAATATTGGACATGGACTTTTGCACGTTGAAACATATGGATTTGACTTTTTAATTACACATTTAAATCCCTCCAATGCGAAAAAAAGGCTTATTGAAGCAAATTCAATACTTGACTATATTAAAAGCAAAAAATTAGATAATTTCATTTTAATGGGGGACATGAATTCACATTCGCCCATGGATGCAACTTACCTAGAGGCTAATGCCACTGATTTACTAAGAACCCAAGACGGTAGATTTGATTATTCTGTAATTTCCACATTTTTATCTTACCCATTATTTGATGTCTGTCGTGAATACGTGGCACCCGAAAAGCGAGCTACATTTCCAACCCCCATTCTAATGGGTGTGTCTAAACATAAAATGGTACGTTCGAAAATAGAAGAACGCATTGATTTTATTTTTGTACCTAACAGTATGGTTGATAAAGTAGTGGATGCATTTATATTTAATGAAGGAGTTACCGAGTATCTGTCGGATCATTATCCTATTGGTGTTGATCTTTTGTTAGAAAAATAAATCACAACTATATGATTTTATGAACAGAGTTTGAATTCTATTAATGAGTCCTGTTTTAATGAATACCAAGAGTTCAAGACGCAGCAAACTGTTGACGCTGTTTCCTCTAATCTAACTAAACAAGTTTCTAATGGATAACAGCGACCAAGAAACGGCATCAAGGCAAGCAACGGTTGATTAGCCTATTCACTTATGAAATTCCCAATAACTGCTATTGATTTTTTAGCTTTATTCCGAGCAACAATGTCACTAAAATATTGGCTGTTATTCTTTATTTCGCTGTTCAGAATACTCTTCATTATTATGGCTTTGTGATTTTTTCTGAATAAAACTTCTCTTGATGTTGTTTAGCTAATTTTAGTAATTCTTTTGCCTTTTCAGGATATTGATCAATCACATTTCCTCTTTCATAAGGATCATGCAGTAGATCGTACAAAGTGATATCTAATTCTTGCTGGCTGTAAGTCCCTGCCTTACCACCAACACCCGCTTTTGCCAGGCTTCGGTAAGAATGTGGTAAATGTAGCTTCCATCTTCCATCATTACTGATCACGCCTTCTAAATTTGCATCATTAGAAAAAGGATAATATTGATGCGGGTTTTTGGCATCTGGCGTATCTAAAATTATAGGCCACACATCTTTTCCATCTATTTCATTATCAGGAAGAGCCGTATTGGTAAGTTGGCAAATAGTAGGTAGAATATCAACGGAACTAAAGATTTTTCGAGAAATGGTTCCAGGCTCTATGTGCTCAGGATATTTTATGATGATGGGATTGCGCACCCCGCCGTCAAAAGTAGTTCCTTTGCCTTCCCGAAAACGGGTTATCCCTGCGTGTTCGCCATAGGCTAGCCACGGACCATTATCTGAAGCGATTAAAATAAAAATAGTATTTTTTTCTAAACCATTTCTTTTGATAGCGGCGTTGACTTGACCCACAGACCAATCCAATTCCATTATCACGTCTCCATAAATCCCTGTTCCCGATTTTCCTTGGAATTTCTCGCCTGCAAAAACAGGCACATGCGGCATGGAGTGGGGGAGATACAGGAAAAATGGTTCATCCTTATTTTTATCTATAAAATTCACAGCATCCTCTGTGTACCAGTTCGTTAGTTTTTTTTGATCATCAGCGGTAATACTATCAATCGCGATCTTACCGTTCTTCCAATATTGAAGTGGCCATTGCCCCCAATATTCTGGGTTTTCCGCATGTCCGGCCCACATATCATTAGAGTACATTAAGCCTGAAGATTCTTGAAATCCGCGATCATGCGATCTATGACCAGGTTGATCACCCAAGTGCCATTTTCCAAAAATACCTGTTTTGTAGCCGTTTTTCTGAAGTACTTCTCCCATAGTCGCAAACTGAGGGTCAAGACCTGGTTCACCAGGTCCATGGGCCCCGAAAACCTTTGTACGCCCTGGATAACTACCAGTCATGAGTACTGCCCGGGATGCCGAGCATACCGCTTGCGGCACATAAAAATTGTAGAAACTTCGACCTTCTTCTGCCAAAGTTTCAACATTGGGCGTAGGATAGTGTGGCGATCCAAAAGGTGCGAAATCATCGAAAGCCGCATCATCCAGAAATATTAAGACCACATTGGGTTTAGAAATATTTTGGGCATTAATTGTACTTCCCATAAGAAAAGGAACAACAGCCAACATCATAAACTTGAAAACTTGTCTCAATTTTTTTTGCGTTTTTTTCATTTTTGTCGTTATTAAATATTATTTTTTGCTAGGAATAATGAGTAGCAATTCTCTTTAATTTCTATTGGGTTAAAATCTCTTAGGCTTGTTCCGATTGTTATTTGCTCATCCAAAGTCTTATTGTATGCCTCCATAAGCCATATAGAGATTAACTAGAATAATTTCAGACTAATTTTTTTTTAAATTAAAGTCTATCGAACTTTTACTATTCTATCCTCTCACATATACTAATATTAACTATTAGTACCTTCAAATCAGGGTATGGGTTAAATCAAATTATTTATTAATTATAGTCATTTCCTTTGGCACTATGGTCCACAGAAACTTTCCAGGTATCCCATTTCTGCTTTAAATTTTCCACAAGTTCTGGTTTCTCTTTTGCAATGTTCTTAGATTCTGAAGGATCATAAAGCAAATCGAATAGTTCCCAATCAGAGTCACTATTTTCCCTATAAATTTTATACCGGGTACCAATTAAAGCTGCTTGCCCTTCCACTAGGAATTGTAAATACCTATCTTCTAAAAGATATTTTTTCCCGTCTTTCACGAAATCAAAAATATTGGCACCATCATATGGCCTTTGATATTTGGTTATATCAATATCTAAAATTGAGGCAATGGAAGAAAAATAATCCGAAGTGTATACAGGAGTATTAACCACTTTTCCTTTTGGGATTTTACCTGGCCAGACTAAAATTCCAGGAACCCTTATGCCACCTTCTTTTAGACTAAACTTTCTACCGTCTAAACCTTTTGTTATGCCGATGTGGCGCTTTATAGGGGTCTTTCCAGCAGGACCATTATCGCTGGCAAAAAAGATGATGGTGTTGTCTTCAATATTTAGCTCTTTTAAATACCCTCTTAAACGTCCAATTTGTTCATCCATGGCGGTAATGCTTCCATAATAATTTTTCTGGTCTTCATCTAGGCCTTCGTACAATCCTTTATACTTGTCCCCAGTGAGTGTGGGCAAATGCGGTGTATGAAACCAAATCACACTTAAAAAAGGGTGCTGGTTGTTAACGGCCTTATCTATAAAAGGAATAACACGATCCATTATGATCCTAGAATCATCACCTTGCAAATTATCTTTAACAATTTCGCCAGGACCTATCCAATAATTTGTGCCAAAAGGAGTGCCTTCTTTTCTATCCCCTACATCCATTGCGGAGGAGGCTGGTGTAACCATAGGATTCCAAGTGGGAACTTTAGATTCGGTTACAAAGCTTGTATCATAACCGTTTTCCCAAGGTGGCGAATAATCGTTTTCATACGCGATACGACCTCCTCTGTTTGATTCTATAACATCCTTGGTGAGCGTCCCCAAGTGCCACTTCCCAAAATGTCCGGTTGCATAACCAAGTTCTTTTAACATTTCTGGGAGACTTATTTCATCTTTTTTTAAATGGCCACAATTAGCATAGCAAACGCCGAAGCGTTCAGGGTTTCTTCCG